>NZ_JBVVQK010000015.1:0-148263 GCF_055811175.1 Mesorhizobium sp. WSM4828
CCCACCCCCCATCCATATAAACACCCCGGGGGCGCTTCCCCCTCTGATTTTTCCTTAAAAAAAAAAACCCCCCGGGGGGGGGGGGCGCCCCCCCCCCCCCCCCCCCCCCCCGCTCCGGCATCGATCTGTCGAGCGGCGACATCGCGCGACGTCGGTCCAGTGTCTGAAGCGGGCGCAGCATTAGCTACGGCTAATCCGGCAATGGGACAATGCCTTCAACAAAAACGACGCCCCCCAACATAGCCATTAGCATCGCGTGCTCGCTCGCCTTGGGCTTCTGCGCGGCAAGTCTGTACGCAACGTTCCTTCACGGGGGTGGCGGCGAGGCTTTGATGACGTTTGACGTCCGTGCCTTTTGGTTTGAGACGCCCTTCTATCTGGGTTTCGCAAGCCCCGTCTTCTATCGGGGCGCAGCTATCTTGCTCTCGACGTCCGCGGTCGTCTTGCTGATTCAGCGGATCGTATTACGCCGCAAGCTCGAACACCACGGGACGGCTCGTTGGGCTCGAGTGGATGAAATGCGACGCACGGGATATCTGCGACGATACCGTGGCGTGACAGGGCCGGTATTTGGGAAGACAAGTGGCCCTTTCTGGCCTGGCTACTACCTGACCAATGGCGAGCAGCCTCACAGCCTTATTGTTGCACCAACCCGTGCTGGCAAGGGCGTCGGCATAGTCATTCCAACGCTCCTTACATTCAAAGGCTCGGTGATAGCTCTCGACGTGAAGGGGGAGCTCTTTGAGCTTACCTCGAGGGCGCGCAAAGCCGCAGGCGACAACGTGTTCAAATTCGCGCCGCTGGATTCGGAGCGGCGCACCAACTGCTACAATCCGCTGTTGGATCTTATAGCGCTGCCTCCACAGCTGCAATTCACCGAAGCCCGCCGCTTGGCCGCAAACCTGATCACGGCCAAGGGGGAGGGCGCGGAAGGTTTTGTCAGCGGCGCGCGAGATATCTTTGTCGCCGGGATCCTTGCCTGCATCGAGCGGGGTACGCCAACAATCGGCGCCGTCTATGACCTCTTCGCCCAGCCGGGGGAGAAGTTCAAGCTCTTCGCGCAACTCGCCATGGAGACCCGGAACAAAGAGGCACAACGCATCTTCGACGACATGGCGGGGAACGATACAAAAATCCTGACCTCCTACACGTCCGTCCTCGGCGATGGCGGGCTCAATCTGTGGGCGGATCCGGCTGTAAAGGCAGCTACAAGTCGCTCGGACTTTTCGGTCTATGATCTTCGCCGTCGCAGAACGTGCATCTATCTGTGCGTCGGTCCGAACGACCTTGAGGTGATCGCGCCTTTGATACGCCTGTTCTTTCAGCAAATCGTTTCAATTCTACAGCGGTCGCTGCCCCGCCAAGATGAAAAGAACGAGGTTCTCTTTCTGCTCGACGAGTTCAAGCACTTGGGTAAGCTGGAGGCGATCGAGACCGCAATTACGACCATCGCGGGCTACAAGGGGCGTTTCATGCTCATCATCCAAAGCCTTTCGGCACTGACGGGGGCTTATGGAGAGGCTGGCAAGCAGAATTTTCTGAGCAATACCGGCCTGCAAGTGTTTATGGCCACTGCCGATGACGAGACCCCAACCTACATTTCCAAAGCCATCGGTGAATACACGTTTGAAGCCAAGTCGATTTCCTACAGCCAGGCGCGAACGTTCGATTGGAACATTCAGAATTCGCATCAAGGTGCACCGCTGTTGCGTCCCGAACAGGTTCGGCTGCTCGATGAAGACTACGAGATTGTTCTCATCAAAGGGCTGCCACCATTGCAATTGAGGAAGGTGCGATATTTTTCGGACCGCATCCTTAAACGCATCTTCGAAAGCCAGACAGGCGCCCTCCCGGAGCCGGCACCCTTGATGGAAGCTCATCCAGATGACACTGACGGTTAAGCGCCTCTCGCGTATCCCGTCCCTCGGCGATCAGAAACTCCACTACAGGTGAACGGCTATGGGAATTTGCATTTCCAAATCCTCCGGATCGACTCGACATGCGGAAGAGTCGCCGCGAGAATCCACGGCAGCGCTGAGGGTCTCCCTGGGCACGCCTGCCGACAGGTTGCGACGGGGCGGAGATGCGCCTCTGGAGCCACATCAGATCCAGCAGGCCGCCTATCATATGGGAGCGTGTGTCGTCGGTGACGACGTCACCAGCCCGATAAGACTCGCGACAGCGGGGCAAACAGTTCACGACGTTCGCCTGCTGCTCAAGCATGGCCGGGGAAACGTTAAGGTGGACGACATTCCCTCTCGCGGCCACAACAGCATCGGATCGTCGGTTGCAATGAGGGGAGCAGACGACAACATTAAGGTTGCAGTGGCCGTAGTCATGGGAGCGGCGTGCTGCAATCAGACCGCTCCCCTTTCCGCTATCGTCCACGCCCCACACATGGCGGCCGACGAGCGGAGTATGACCTCTAGTGCTTCCGTGTCAATGAAAGAGATAACCCGCGAAGGTGATGAGATCCCAGTCAAGACGGGTCACATTTGGAACGAATTGCGGCGCGGAAGCCGCGACCCGAGGTCGACCGTGGTCATGGATGCCTGGGCCAACGGTCCCGCTGTTCGGTTGAAAGACAGCGCATGGAGCGGAGTGCCGGTCAAGGAAGGTCATTGGTCGATGGACAAAAGCACCGCCGAATTCCTGAAAAACCGTGTTGAGGGGTTGATTCCGTTCGTGCATCCGGACACAAATGAACAGACTGCCAACGATTTGCGCCGGAAGCAAAACGCACCCGTATCGTGGGAAAAATATGCAGAAGTACAAGTGATCTCACCTGAGTTCGCTGATAGTGTACGCAACGCATTGTCCCGTATTCCTGAAGACCATCAAAAGGAAATCGCATCACTGATGATTCAGGAAGCGTACGGAATGGATCCTTCCTCGCGCACGCACCAAGACGCAGTGGAATCAGTTCTGGTGGCCGTCAACCAACTGGACTCGCTGCCCCGGCCTCCTGTCGAGCCGCCGCAATTGGCGGCGTATCACCAGTTCGACGCAAATCAACAGGCCCAAGCTTACGCAGTTCCCGGCATGCAAGATATCTTGCCGCACATGCCTCCGCCGCAGCATGCAGCAGAGGAACGGAATGCGAATCTGGACGGCCACATAGCAGGTATTGCGGCGTCAGTCCGTGATACAGTAAGCCCGCAAACCTCCCGTCAACAGTTGCGGCGGGGTGGTGAAATCGGGCAGTCCCTAAGTCACGCCTATAATCACGCCCGCGAGGATCTAATGGCTGGCTCCAGAAGCAGAGATCGCTCAGGCCGTTGAGGTCTCGGCTATGGTAAGTGACGCCGTCTCCTCGAATCCCGTTCACGGCCTTGCCATCTCTAATGCGCTGGCCGTTGATGTACCTGCCTTAGGGTAACTTTCAGAATCACGTCTGCCGGGCGGTGCAATGCAAGCATCGCACCACCCGCTCCGCATCGATCTTTGGAGCGGCGACATCGCGCGACGTCGCTCCGGTGTCTGAAGCAAGCGCAGCATTAGCTATGGCTAATCCGGCAATGGAACAATGCCTTCAACAAAAACGACGCCCCCCAACATAGCCATTAGCATCGCGTGCTCACTCGCCTTGGGCTTCTGCGCGGCAAGTCTGTACGCAACGTTTCGCCATGGGGGTAGCGGCGAGGCTTTGATGACGTTTGACATCCGTGCCTTTTGGTTCGAGACGCCGTTCTATCTGGGTTTCGCAACTCCCGTCTTCTATCGGGGCCCTCTTCGCCCAGCCGGGGGAGAAGTTCAAACTCCTCGCGCAACTCGCCATGCGGACGCATCTCGAAAGCCAGACAGGCGCCCTCCCGGAGCCGGCACCCTTGATGGAAGCAGACGAGGGCTCTTGGCAGAATCTCAACCGATGAGCAGCTGCGCGGATTGGCACAGAACTTTGACGATACAGTTTGATGTGAGGCTAGTATGAACCCGCGAAATAGTAACCCATCCCGTGTAACAGCTTTGTCGCAGGTGCAGGGCGCCGGCTTGGAGGAGGGGCAAGCTGACCAGGCCCGGCAAGTGGTCTATAGGCAGCACCTTGCCGAGACCCGCAGGCTGTTGGATCAAGCTGACGAGTCGCCAACGAATCCAGAAGAGGTTCTGCGACTTGAACAGGGGTTCCGCGAAGTCCTTCAGCGACGGCAGGATGATCAAGCCGCCTCGTCTTTTTTCAGCGAGCCAGGGATGCCCGCTGGGCCGGGTGACCTCAACAGCATAGTGGCGGACGCTTTCGCAGCGGCCGGCTCTGGGCACGCCGGAGTTGAGGCCGCCGCCCCGCCGCCGTTAGCTGCCAGCCAACAGCAGATTCGGCCCTGGCCGGAAGCGCTTGACCAGGGCAACCACCTGCTACCCGAGTGGGTGATCATCAACGACGAACATTACACAGCGCTGGTGCGGCCAGCCGAGAGGCAGAGGGTCCTGAATACGCCGCAAGCCGCCGCCATTCAGCCGTCACTGAGCGAAATCGGCAATTCAGGCGGCCGCGTGCCGATGCAGCCCCTCGTGCAGCAATTGGGTGAATTGCCATTGGAAGGGGTACCCGTTCAAGGGATAGGGTCCGAGCACACCCGAAGGCTGCATGCGGAGGCCGCGCCGTCCGCATGGTCTGAGAAGCACCTCGCTGCGATCGAGAACTCCATAAACGTCTCATTTGCGGTCCCCAAAGGCTTCTCCCATGGGACTCAACGCGTCCCAGACGCGATGCTCCCTTTCGTGGGCCGCCACGACCCCTTGCCTGATGCGGGCCAGGCCCGGCAAGCGGGCTTTGAGCCGCACGTGGCCGAGCCGCGCCGAGCGGATCCTGTCGCGAGTGGCGCCCGTGCCACCGGCTATCCCCATTTGTCCTACGAACACCGGGACCTTATTGATAAAGCGATCGCCCACGCTGCGGCTCAGAAAACATATGACGAGAGCACGGTTCGAAAATACACGTCTGCACTTCGCCTATTGGCAAATGATCTCGGCGCTCGTGGCCAAGCGATTGACCTAAAAAATCACCAATCCCTGGTCGATCACGCCAATGCTTTCTTTCCGAAAAAGGAGGAAATAAAGAGGGCGTTGAACGTCCTGCGTGCCTATCATGAGCCGGGCTATTCAGCGGCTGTTGGTGCCTCTGCCACCCGCTATCCCCATCTGTCCAACGAACACCGGGACGTGATTGATAAGGCGATCGCCCATGCTGAGGCTCAGCAACACCATAGCGCGCAGACGCTCGGAATATACACGTCTGCACTTCGCCGATTGGCAAATGATCTCGGCGCTCGTGGCCAAGCGACTGATCTAAGAAATCACCAATCCCTGGTCGATCACCTCGAGACTTTCTTTCCGAAAAACAGGGACATAAAGCCGGCGTTGAACCTCCTGCGTGCGTATCATGAGCCGGGCTATTCAGCGACTGGCCGGTGGCCAGTGACGGCGCCCCCAAAGGCAGACGCGCATGTCCTGGAACAAGTGGCCAGTGACAGCAGCTTGGCCTTAACCACCCGTCTTATCTATGGTCGTAATCTTCGCAATTTTTCTATGGCGCTTGAGAGGCAGGGCCGGACGATCTCTGGGCTGGATCATGATTCGCGGATCAAACTCGCCGAGGGGTTGTTTCCAGGCAATCGTTATCTCCGCTTGGCGTTGGGACGGGTTCGCGATGCGAAGCCCGCGTCAGACAGGATCGTGGCGGACGCTTTGGCAGCGGCCGGCTCTGGACACGCCGGAGTTGAGGCCGCCGCCCCGCCAGCGTTAGCTGCCAGCCAACAGCAGATCCGGCCCACGCCGGATGCGCTTGACCAGGGCAACCTCCTGCCACCCGAGCGGTTCATCATCAACAATGAACATTCGACGGCGCCGTTGCGGCCGACAGAGAGGCAGTGGGCCCTGAATCCGCCGCAAGCCGCCGCCGTTCAGCAGCCGCCGAGCGAAATCGACAATTCAGGCGGCCGCGTGCCGATGCAGCCCCCCGTGCAGCACTTGGGTGAATTGCCATTGGCAGGGGTACCCGTTCAAGGCACAGGGTCCGAACACATTGGAAGCCTGCATGCGGAGGCCGCGCCTTTTGCAAGATCTGAGGCGACCCCCGCTGCGGTCGAGGACTTCATAAACATCCCATTCGCCGTCCCTGAAGGCTTCTCCCATGGGACTCAACGCGTCCCAGACGCGATGCTCTCTTCCTTGTACCATTATGGCCTCTTGCCGGACGCGGACCAGCCGGAATGGAACTACGAGATTAAAGGTCACGGCTACACCGCCCGGAGGCCAGAGGGAGGCAACGACGTTTGGCTTGTCGATCGCGGTGCGATGAGGGAAGCTGCAGTGGCGGCAGTAACGGCAAAGGCTCCAGGACACGCCTTGCCTGCGACCGCGAGGCTGTCAGACACCTATCGCGGTGTTCCGTTGGTCGATCTGACCACCTCTTCCGATGCACGGATCGGAGCTTTTCCGTCAGGCTCGTCCAACCTCCCCGAGGGGGCGGTGCTCGGCGCCGACCTGCTGGGCGACGCCCATATCCACAGGGATTACCGGTTGCTGGAGCAGGACCTGCAGGTGGCCCACCCAGCGCTCGCCGCCCGAACGCGGCTGGTGGATCCCTTGGTCTCCCAGCAACTGCGCCGTCACGACCGGGACCCGCAACCTACATTGCTGTCCATCTATCATCAAAACGACGTCGCAGCCGACTTCGTGTTCCTGCCGGTGAACAGTGGCAATCCTATGGCTATGGTGGAGAATGATGGACGCAACGAGCATTGGTCGCTGCTGCTCGTTGATCGCCGCGACCCGGAGAGAGCGGTCGCCTATCACTACGACTCCATCCATCAGCGCGATGGACGGGGATACAACAACGCGCCTGCACTAGAGCTCGCAACAAGACTGGATGCGACCGCCCTGGTGACACCCGAAATGGCCCGGCAGAACAACGGTGTTGATTGCGGCGTCTTCGTGGTGGACGGCACGCGCGCGCTGGTTCAGAGATTGGCGAACCAAGAGTGGCCGGAACGGCAGCGGCCGCTGCACCTCGACACCCTCGTCGCCGATCGGCAGGCGCTGCAAAACCGACTGAGGCAGGGCCGCTTGGCGCACGAGCTTGCCGCAATCCCCGCGGACGCTTTTGCAGCAGCTGGGTCGCAGGCGCAACACGCCGTCTTGCAAGAGCAGCAAGCCCGACAAGTCGCGCCAGCGCCGTTTGAAAGGCACTTGGGCAAGTCGCGTGAGGCCCAGGACGAGCTGACGCGTACACTTGACAGGAACAACCTCGTGAACAGCGGCGGCGTCATCATCAACAATGAACATTCCACGGCGCTGTTGCGGCCAGCCGAGAGGCAGAGGGCCCTGAATACGCCGCAAGCCGCCGCCATTCAGCCGCCGCTGAGCGAAATCGGCAATTCAGGCGGCCGCGTGCCGATGCAGCCCCTCGTGCAGCAATTGGGTGAATTGCCATTGGAAGGGGTACCCGTTCAAGGGACATGGTCCGAACACATCGGAAGGCTGCATGCGGAGGCCGCGCCCTTCGCAAGGTCTGAGGCACCCCCCGCTGCGATCGAGAACTCTAACGTCTCATTCGCCCTCCCCAAAGGCTTCTCCTATGGGACTCAACGCGTCCCAGACGCGATGCTCTCTTTCGTGGACCGCAATGACCCCTTGCCGGATGCGGGCCAGGCCCGGCAAGTGGGCCTTGAGCAGCACGTGGCCGAGCCGCGCCGAGCCGAACCTGTCGCGAGTGGCGCCCGATATCCCCATCTGTCCGACGAACACCGGGACACTATTGATAAGGCGATCGCCCACGCTGCGGCTCAGCAAAAATTGAGCGTGAGAACGCTCCAAAATTACAGGCGTACACTTCGCCGATTGGCGAATGATCTCGGCGCTCGTGGCCAAGCGACTGATCTAAAAAATCACCAATCCCTGGTCGATCACGTCGATGCTGTCTTTCCGAAAAACGAGGATATAAAGGCGGCGTTGAACGTCCTGCGTGCGTATCATGAGCCGGGCTATTCAGCTACTCGCGGGTGGCGAGTGCCGGTGCCCTCAAAGGCAGACGCGCATGTCTTGGAACAAGTGACCAGTGACAGCAGCTTGGCCTTAACCACCCGTGCTGCCTATGTTAGTAGTCTTCGCAGATTTTCTGAGGCGCTTGAGAGTCGGGGCCAGACGATCTCTGGGCTGGATCATGATTCGCGGATCGAATTCGCCGAGACGTTGTTTCCAGGCAACCGCAATCTCCTCTCCGCGCTGGAACGGGTTCGCGATGCGGAGCCCGCGTCAGACAGGATGGTGGCGGACGCTTTCGCAGCGGCCGGCTCTGGGCACGTTGGAGTTCAGGCCGCCGCCCCGCCAGCGTTAGCTGCCAGCCAACAGCAGATCCGGCCCTGGCCGGATGCGCTTGACCAGGGCAACCTCCTGCCACCCGAGCGGGTCATCATCAACAATGAACATTCCGCGGCGCTGCTGCGGCCAGCGGAGAGGCAGGCCCTGAATACGCCGCAAGCCGCCGCCATTCAGCAGCCGCTGAGCGAAATCGGCAATTCAGGCGGCCGCGTGCCGATGCAGCCCCCCATGCAGCAGGTGGGTGAATTGCCATTGGCAGGGGTACCCGTTCAAGGCACAGGGTCCGAACACATTGGAAGCCTGCATGCGGAGGCCGCGCCCTTTGCAAGGTCTGAGGTGACCCCCGCTGCGATCGAGAACTCCATAAACGTCTCATTCACCGTCCCTGAAGGCTTTTCGCATGGGACTCAACGCGACGCGATGCTCTCTTCCTTGGACCATTATGGCCTCTTGCCGGATGCGGGCAGGCCGGAATGGAACTACGAGACTAAAGGTCACGGCTACACCGCCGAGAGGCCAGAAGGGCGCAACGACTTTTGGCTCGTCCATCGAGGTACGATGAGTGAAGCTGCAGCGGCAGCAGTACCGGCAATGGCTCCAGAACCCGTCTCGCCAGCGACCGCCAGGTTGTCAGACACCTATCGCGGTGTTCCGTTGGTCGATCTGACCTCCTCCTCCGATGCTCAGATCGGAGCTTTTCCGTCAGGCTCGTCCAACCTCCCCGCGGGGGCGGTGCTCGGCGCCGACCTGCTGAGCGACGCCCATATCCACAGGGATTACCGGTTGCTGGAGGAGGACCTGCAGGAGGCCCACCCAGCGCTCGCCGCCAGGATGCAGCTGGTGGATCCGACGGTATCCCATCTGCTGCGCCACATGGAGCAGCAAGACGCGCGAGGCACGTTGCAGTCAATTTATAATCGAAACTTCGGCCCACCCGACTTCGTGTTCCTGCCAGTGAATGATGGCACTCTTGGTGAGAGCGGCACCCATTGGTCGCTGCTGCTCGTTGATCGCCGCGACCCGGAAAGAACGGTCGCCTATCACTACGACTCCATCCAGCACAATCGACAGGGATACAACAATGCGCCTGCACTAGAGCTCGCAACAAGACTGGACGCGACCACCATGGTGACACCCGCCATGGCGCAGCAGAACAACGATGTTGATTGCGGCGTCTTTGTGGTGGACGGCACGCGCGAGCTGGTTCTTCGATTGGCGAACGAAGAGCGGCCAGTCCCGCAGCTGCCGCTGGACCTCAACTACCTCGTTGCCGATCGGCAGGCGCTGCAAAACCGACTGAGGGAGGAGCGCTTGCCGCACGAGCTTGCCGCAATCCCCGCCGACGCTTTTGCAGCAGCCGGGTCGCAGGTGCAACACGCCGTCTTGCAAGAGCAGCAAGCCCGACAAGTCGCGCCAGCGCCGTTTGAACGGCACTTGGGCAAGACGCGCGGGGCCCAGGACGAGCTGACGAGTACACCCGACAGGAGCAACACCGGGGGCGTCATCATAAACACTGAACATTACACAGCGCTGTTGAGGCCGGCGAAGAGGCCGAGGACTGAGAATCCGCAAAGCCTCGCCGTGGGACGCCAGCCAAGCGAAGCAACCACAACGTCCATCAGCCAAGCCTCCGATCAAGCCCGAGCGGACCTGATGGCTTCCTTCAGAAGCAGAGAGCGCTCCGACGCGGGACGTTGAACTCCATGGCTGGGGTCAAGCAGAACAGCTCGTTTGACGACAGAGGCGCGATGCGATCTCCGGACCGTAGCTCTTGCCGAAATTTATCTGGCTGGCACTGTTGGAAGGCGATGTAAGCTTGGAACCCGCCGACGGCGCTCAGGAACTTGCGCATGTTCGGCTAGCCTGTTTCGAGACCTTCCGCGTCGAACTGCAGGTCGGCAATTTCGTCACGGGCACGATAGACGTTACGATGCCAGAGATGCCATTTGATCGTGCGCAAGTTTTCAAGCAGGTCCTGTCCGGCCTGCTCGTCGTGGTTTTCGAGCCCTTGCACCAACTGGCGAAGGACCGTGGTGCGCATGGTGATATGGAACCAGTCGAGGACATGCTCGCCCGCCGGTGCAATCATTTCCGCGAGCGAGCGGACTTCTTCCCCACCGTCGGTAATGAAGGTAATATCCTGATTGGCCTGGACACCCTGCTTCTTGAGATGGTCGAGAATGCGCCATTGCAGCTCGCGAACAGCGCCGTGGGACGAAACGGATGTAGCGCAGAGCGCCGTCTTCAGGCCGCGAGCGGCCTGCGATCAGATCGATTTTTCTTCCGGTCGTCACGGTGGCGGATGTACTCGGGAAAGTCCAGAATAGCTCCCGGTCAAGCGGCCAAGGTGCCTCCGTAGCTGACATCTACGTCAGCGTTGAAGAAGTACCCTGCACCACGGCATGTTTTGACCAGGCGAGGATTGGCCGCATCAGCCTCCAGCTTTCGGCGCAAGCGCAAGATTAGGACATCGATACTTCGATCATAGACCTCTTCTCCACGCACACGGCTCGCGAGCAAAAGCCGTTCTCTGGATAACACGTTGCGTGGGTTCTCCAGAAACGCGATCAAGAGATTGAACTCACATGCGGTAAGCTTGACCTCGCCACGCTCCTCACAGATCAGTCGCCGCTGCTTGACGCTGAGCTTCCAGGCCCCAAAGCGAAATGAGCGCTGATCTCTGGTTCGCGGAATGCGCTGGCGTAACGCTACTCGAATGCGGGCCAAGAATTCGCGCATCCCGAAAGGCTTGGGAATGAAATCGGTTGCGCCGAGCTCCAGTGCAACCACTTTTTCCGCCTCATCAAGCCGGTCGCCGCTGATCACTATGATGGGAACATCCGATTTTGTCGCCAGATTGCGGACGATCGCAAGTCCATCCTCCCGGCCTAGGTTAAGATCAACAACCACCAGATCGACTGGCTCGTGTGAAAGAACATGGTCAAACTGCTTGCTATCGTGGACTGCAGTTACCTTCAAGGCATGCATCGTGAGATACTCGGCGATGACGCGCCGCATTGCGGCATCATCATCGATGACAAGAACATGTTTCAACGGCTCACCTTCAATCTCGAATCGCACTATCTAAGCTGTTGCCGAGCAACCCTAGGGAACCGATGTAGGACAGCTCCCCCTTGGTCCCACTCGCCGCTGCGGGCGGCCAGCAACGAGGGCCTTGCTCGTCCAGAGTTGGTAGAAAGCTGGGGCCTTGTCGACCGCGAATTGGCCGCATGCATTTAGCCGTGTCACCAGACAGGTTCAAGCGCCGACATGAGCTGCCGTGAGGTCTTTCGCTTTTTTCGCATCGAGCTTCCCGTTTTGTCAGTTTGGTGCAGGCCTGCTCATACCACTCGTTCGACGGCATGGATGCCGAGTTGCCTGCCATGTCCTGAATCTTCGTCACGTTATCTGGCGCTTGCGGACCTGAATCATCTCGACATCCTCCTGCTCGCGGGTCGGGCTCGGATGTGGTTGAGCAGCGGCGTTTGATTGATCCCCTGAGAGGCGGTCGGCAGGAGGACGAATGTGATTCGCCATTGATGGCTTGTGCCAAATGGTACGTACTCCCGCAAAGTCGGGTTCTTCCGAGGTGGCCGGCGTCAATCCTGTTTCGGGCGACGGCTGGTCCGGTGACGGTTGCCGTCCGACCCAACATTCTCATTTTATTCAAGACCCCACTTGGAGCCTGTCACGTCACCGGTAACGCCACAAAGTCGACAGCGCCAAATCGAACCTCGTGATCATCCTTGGCGATAGCCCCGTCGGTCCGTTAATGGCGTGCGGTTTTCTGCCGATGGGACTGTGCAGGCTTCTTCACCTAGCGCGGCGAAAAGCTGAACCAAGGTTGCAACACAATGCGCAGCGTGCTGGTCGCTACGCCTTCCCAGTTGACCCTCGCGCCCACGGGTTTGCGCCTTGGAGCCAGCACTTCGCGGGTGAGCTCGCGGTGTTGGATCGGTGACTTGAGTGTGTATGGCCGCGCATGGCTGTCTGTTCAACCAATGGCAGCATACCGCAATATGCGGCGGCTTGGCGCCTCGCGTCGGTTTCTCCCGTTCGATCGACCCACGATGATCCGCAGCCAGAACGAACCGGCCAACCGTCTCATTGTGTGCTTTGGCTTTGGCCCTGAGAGAAGATGCTATCCCTATCCATCATGACGCCGAAGTCGCGGCTTGCGATCTAGGAGCAACGGACGGCCCGGGGGCGAGCAATCCCGCTGAGGAGTGATCGTACCAAGATGCTCCGGATTTGTCGGTGACTGATCGGGCCGGCGCCACGCCACGGCATGAGCAAGGTGCTTTCACGCACGCTCATGCCAACAAATGTCCTTTGCTACAGTTGAAACCGAAAAGCTGGACTTGAACATCACACAGTAACAAACCTCCCCGATAAGCGCGTGCCGGACAGGCCAAAATCGTCCGGCCGCTTAGAGAGGTAGGTGATAGGGAATGTTTATTGCAGCTTGGCCCCTGGCCATCGTCCTATTGACCTCCATGTCAGTCCCGGGCGAGCCTGCGCCACTTTCCCCCGGTGAGTTCGACAGCCTATCGCGCAAATGCGCTCCCTGGGTTGCGCCGTCCACGCTCGCCGCGATTGCCAAAATTGAAAGTGGCTTTGATACGCTCGTGGCTCACGACAATACCACAGGTGAGCAGCTTCGCTGGATAGATCACCTGGAAGCCACGCGGGGCGTCAAGAACCGCCTCGAAGCACAACATTCTGTCGATGTTGGATTGATGCAGATAAACAGCAAGAACTTTCCTATGCTCAATCTCACGCCGGAAAAAGCCTTCGAGCCCTGCGCCTCGCTTTCGGCTGCCGCCCACTTACTTGAAAGCCGGTATGCCGGCGGCACGACTGCTGTGGCGCAGCAACTGGCGCTTCGCCGTGCCATCTCGGCCTATAACACCGGCGACGTCTCGCGCGGCTTCGCCAACGGTTATGTGCGCAAGGTCGAGTCGGCCGCGAAGGATATCTCAAGGCTCCGTGAGCGGAGGTTGGAGCCGACTGCTCGAGACGTGCGACACCTTGAGGCACCCGGTCGGAAAGCCGTGCCGCCTCTGCTCGAACAAAGCGAGCAGACCAATGAAAAGCAGCCCACACAAGATTCGTGGGACATCTGGGGCTCTTATCAGCCGAACCGCTCGGGGGCAGACCCCTCCGGTCCCCAGGCTGCGGAAGAGCGGGAACCCTCGAACCCCAACAAACTCGTATTCGATTGAATCATGGAGATACAATGATGCAGCCACTCAAAACACTTCGTGCGCTTAAAACGCGTATTCCTTCGCCTTTTTCCATGCTGCGCATGGCGGCTGAATATGTACCGGCCGCTGCCGCAGGCGCGGCGTGGACGGTCTTCTCCAGCGGGCCAGCCGCGGCTCAGGTGACCGGAGGGACGGATCCTGCCAAGATGGTCCAGAATATCTGCACCTTCATACTTGGCCCCTTCGGACAATCGCTGGCCGTGCTCGGACTCGTGGCCATCGGCATCTCGTGGATGTTCGGTCGTGCTTCCCTGGGCCTGGTTGCGGGCGTCGTTGGAGGAATCGTCATCATGTTTGGCGCCAGCTTCCTGGGCAAGGCGCTCATAGGCGGCGGCTGATGAGCGACCGGTTGGAAGTGAGCACCCTCTATGTGGCGGCGACACGCCCCGCATTGTTTCTGGGGGTGCCGCTGACGCTGGCCGGAGCGCTCATGATGTTGGCGGGGCTCGTCATCATTATCCTTAAGAACCCACTTTATGAAGTCGTGCTCGTGCCACTCTGGTTCGGAGCACGGCTGATTGTTGAGCGTGACTATAACGCCGCAAGCGTCGCGTTCCTCTATTTGCAGACCGCCGGCAGAAGCGTGGACGGGCCGGTCTGGGGCGGCGCGAGCGTAAGCGCCAATCCGATCAGAGTGCCGAAACGCGGAAGAGGAATGGTGTAATGTTTGGCGCCAGCGGCCGGACCGAGAGATCTGGCGAGATCTATCTTCCATATGTCGGTCATCTAAGCGACCAGGTTGTCCTTCTGGAAGACGGATCGATCATGGCCATGGCACACGTCAACGGGCTGCCGTTTGATTTGGAGGACGCCGAGATGCGCAACTCGCGCAGCCGCGCGTTCAACACTCTCTTGCGCAACATCGCCGATGACAATGTCACGCTATACGCTCATCTTGTGCGAAACAACGATGTGCCGGAGCCGGCATCGCGCCAGTTTCAAAGTGCATTCGCTGGCAGTCTGAGCGAGGCCTACGAGAGCCGTGTGCTGTCGGGCAAGCTCTTTCGCAACGATCACTTCCTCACTGTCGTCGTGTTCCCCCGCACCGCGATCGGCAAGATCGGCTGGCGCATTGCCAAATCCCCCAGGCGGAATGACAATGATCTCGCCACACAAATGCGAAGCCTGGAGGACCTCTGGCAGATCATTGCTGGGTCACTGGGCGGTTACGGTCTGCGCCGGTTGGGTATTCGTGAGAAAGGCGACGTGCTCTTCACGGAAATCGGTGAGGCGCTTCGGCTGATAATGACTTGCCGGTTTCTTCCGGTTCCGATGGTTACCGGCTCACTCGGCGCCTCGATCTACACTGACCAGGTCATCTGCGGGAAGCGGGCGCTTGAGATTCGAAGACCCGGAGGTAGCTCCGTGGGATCATTGTTTTCGTTCCGTGAATATCCGGCGACGACGCGGCCGGGCATGCTAAATCCCTTGCTGTCCGCCAACTTCCCGCTTGTCCTCAGCCAGAGCTTTTCCTTCCTCACTCGGCCACAAGCTCATGCGAAGCTTAGCCTTAAGTCCAGCCAGATGACGAGCGCCGGCGACAAGGCTCTCACCCAGATCAGTGGACTTGCCGAAGCAGAGGACGCACTGGCAAGCAACGAGTTCGTCATGGGGTCGCATCATTTGAGCCTGTGCGTCTATGCCGACAGCCTCAATAGCCTTGCAGATCGCGCAGCAAATGCGCGCGCAAGGCTGGCTGACGCAGGGGCCGTTATCGTTCAAGAGGGTATCGGCATGGAGGCCGCCTACTGGTCCCAACTTCCGGGGAACAACAGGTGGCGCACACGCCCCGGGGCGATCACCTCGCATAACTTTGCCGGGCTTGTCTCTTTTGAGAACTTCCCAAGCGGTTCCACTTCCGGCCACTGGGGCAAAGCTGTTGCGCGTTTTCGCACGAACGGTGGAACTTCTTTCGACTACATTCCCCATGAGAATGACGTCGGCATGACGGCGATATTCGGACCCGTCGGCAAAGGCAAGACGACGCTGATGACCTTTATCCTCGCGATGCTTGAGCAAAGCGTGGTCGATCGAGATGGTGCCATCGTCTTTTTCGATAAGGACCGGGGTGGTGAACTGCTGGTGCGAGCCACCGGAGGGACATATCTAGCGTTGCGCAGAGGCGCTCCGAGCGGCTTGGCCCCTCTACGTGGACTGGACAACACCTCCGCCTCGTTGGACTTTCTGCGCGAATGGTTGATGGCTCTAATCGAGAGTGACGGCCGTGGCCCGATCTCGCCGGAGGAAAGCCGTCGACTGGAGCGTGGCATTGTTCGTCAACTTTCGTTCGAACCCGTCATGCGCTCAATTGCGGGCCTGCGCGAATTCCTGCTGCACGGCCCCTCCGAGGGCGCTGGAGCGCGGCTGCAGCGCTGGTGTCGAGGGAATGCGCTTGGATGGGCCTTTGACGGCGATGTCGACGAAGTAAGGCTGGATGCCTGCATTACCGGCTTCGACATGACGCAGCTCCTGGAATTTGAGGAGGTCTGTGCGCCCGCCGCCGCGTATCTTCTGCATCGCGTGGGCGCTGTTGTCGATGGCCGTCGGTTCGTCATGAGCTGCGACGAATTTCGCTTCTATCTGCTCAACCCCCAGTTCTCGGCTGTTATCGACAAGTTCTTGCTCACCGTCCGCAAAAACAACGGGATGTTGATACTCGCAACGCAGCAGCCTGAACACGTGCTTGAATCGCCTCTCGGAGCCAGTCTCGTTGCGCAATGCATGACGAAGATTTTCTACCCATCACCGACGGCGGACCGGGGTGCGTATGTCGATGGCTTGAAGTGCACCACGCAGGAGTTCGAGGCAATCCGCCAGGGAATGGCAATTGGCAGCCGCAAGTTTTTGCTCAAGCGCGACAGCGGGAGTGTTGTTTGCGAATTCGATCTCGGCCAGATGCGCGAGTATGTAGCCGTACTCTCGGGGCGAGCCAACACCGTGCGCTTTGCCGACCAGCTTCGTGACCAGCACGGAGATGCCCCAGGTGGGTGGCTCGACAAGTTCATGGCCCGTTACCATGAAGTTCAAGACTGACGGAGAAATATTCATGAAATTTGCTAAACTTGCAGCAACGACGCTTGCCGCTTCCCTTCTGCTTAGCGCAGAGGCCAGGTCACAGTTTATCGTCAGCGACCCTCTAACAGAAACACAAGCGACCGCGACAGCCGTTTCCACTGCGGCGATCCTCATAAAGTCAGCCCAGACGCTCGCTACCACGATCGAAATGGTGGAGATGCTGAAGTCGTCATTTGCTGTCACGGGCCTGCTGGGCGCACTGAACCAAGGAAATCACTACCCGTCGAGCAATAAGCTGGAGGGGCAGATGTTTGATGCTCGGGCGCCAGCTTCGATTATGGCGCGTAACATTGCGCAGGACTCAGATCGGAGAGTCACCGGCACCGATGCAGAAGGGAAACTGTTAGAGGAGCAAATCGCTGGTGCCGCCAATGCCGCGGGTCTTGCAGCCGACACTCTGGACGTAATGGACAAGCGCCTTAAGGCTAACGACAACACGCTTGGTCAGCTTTCCAGCTCGAGAAATATTGTGCAGGCCACAGTGACCAACGGTCTGGTCCTCAAGCAGATTCACGATGCAATCATCCAAAATGCCCAGGCCACGAGTCTGCTGACGATGGCCACTGCACAAGCGAGCCTTCACGCCGCAGAGGAGGCCGCGATGCAGCGTCGCGAACGCCAGACGACTGCTAACCTGTTTTTTGGCATCCGCCCTTAAACAGACGCTGAGTTCATCCGGCTCAGCTGGCTGATCAGGGACAAATCAGGCTCACGCCATGAATTTCAAGATTCCCGCGCCATTCACGGCCATACACACGATCTTTCATTTGGCCTTCACGTCAGGGCTGCACAACGTGCTTGAAAAAATCCAAGAGGCGGTCAGTGCGCCTCTGGTTGCGTGTGTGACGCTTTGGATAATAATCCAAGGCTGTCTGGTCATGCGAGGTCAAGTCGATGCGCGCGGGGGTATCTCGCGCGTAATCATGGTGTCGATTGTCGTTGCCCTTATCTTAGACCAGTCCAAATACCAGCATTACATTGAAGCGTTCTTTGACGACACGATTCCAAGGTTTGCTCACCAGATGAGTAGCAGCGACTTGCCATTCGTCGATATTCCCCGGAAGCTCGACTTGATGTTTGCTTCAAGCCAGTTTGCGTTTCAGATGATTGCTTCCGAAATTGGGCCTATGAACGGCCAGGACATACTTGCGTTCGAGGGAGCGCAATGGATTTTCTACGGCTCGCTGTGGACAGCGTTCGAAATCTATGATGCCGTTGGAATTTTGACGAAGGTGCTCTTGACGATCGGCCCTTTGGTCCTTGTAGGCTATCTTTTCGATCACACGCGAGACATGGCCACCAGATGGATCGGCCAACTGCTCTCGTACGGGCTGCTGCTTCTCCTCCTCAACATCGTTGCAACGATAGTTATCGCTGCCGAAGCAATCGGGCTGGGGGGCATGCTTATCATGATCAAAATGTCGGGCACGACAGCTGCCAAGATCATCGGGCTTTACGAGCTCGACATGCTCTTCCTGGCTGGCGACGCTCTGATCATCGCGCTTCCGACGATCGCCAGCAGCATCGCCGGCGGCTCTTGGGCAGGCGAGAACCGACCTCTTAGCAACCTCAACCGCTACTTTGCCAAAACGGCGCGTCGTTAATCAATCAACCGGTGCCAAAAACATGAAACGCTACCTACTTTTGTCAATCCTAGCTTTGGCGGCTTGCAAGACAACCGATCGGCTTGCGACCTGCACGGGTACGCCATTCCAACTGAACGTTGGACAATGGGAAACCACCCCTGAGGATCTTCAGGTCGAATGTGCGGAAGAGCCCAAGTGAAATTTCCTGAACATGCCCTTCTGGTGGAGAGAGAAACCCTAGCCGCTCACTACAAGAAGGTGGAAGCGTTTCAAACTTCACGAGCGAAGTCTGCGCGGCGCCTGTCAAAGGCCCTTATAGCCTTTGCCGCAGCGGCGGTCCTAGGAAATGTTGCCCAGGCATTTACCATCGCTGCCATGGTCCCGTTGGCCAAGCTCGTACCTGTGTTCCTCTGGGTACGGCCGGACGGGACCGTTGACAGCGAAGTGTCAATCTCTCGACTGCCCGCAACCCAAGACCGAGCCGTCATAAACGCTTCGCTGTGGGAATATGTACGCCTGCGCGAGGGCTACACGGCAGATACAGCCCAATACGCCTATGATCTCGTATCCAGTTTCAGCGCACCGGCTGTGCAACAGCAATATCAAGATTTCTTCAACTATCCCAATCCCAGCTCGCCGCAAGTCACGGTCGGCAAGCGCGGCAAGCTAGAGGTCGGGCATATTTCCTCAAACGACATTAGTCCGGACGTTCAACAGATCCGATACAAACGTACGCTTCTTGTCGATGGGCAGATGCCGATAGTGACCACCTGGACAGCTACCATCCGCTACGAGCGCTTGACGGGTCTGCCTGGGCAATCGAGGCTCACCAATCCGGGAGGTCTACGCGTCACGTCCTATCAAGCCTCGGAAGATACCGTATCGAATCTGGGCTACCAGCCATGACAAAAAGAGCATTTCTCGCCCTGGTCTGTTCACTCTTCCTAACGATGGAAGCGTCCGCGGAAGACACACCACTTGCCGGCAAGCATGATGCGCGGATGCGCTACCTGGCTTACCGTCCCGACGAAGTGGTGCGCCTATCGACCGCAGTGGGGGCAACGCTTGTTGTCACATTCGCGGCCAACGAGACCGTCGCAGCCGTGGCCGTTTCCAATAGCAAAGACCTGGCTGCGCTCCCGCGCGCCAACTATCTTTTTTTCAAGGCTAGCCGGATGCTGCCGCCGCAGCCGGTCATCGTGCTGGCCGAGAGCGAGTCCGGTACACGAAGATACGTCTTCAGTATTTCAACGAAAGCGATGCCAAAACTCGATGAGCAGCAACCAGACCTATACTACAGTGTGCAGTTCACCTATCCTGCTGATGAGGCTGCTGCTCAGAGAAAGGAAGCAGAAAGGCGCTCGATACTTGGCCAGGCCCGGGCGAAAGTGCTGCAAGACGAGAGAGTTCAGGATCTGTTGAATCGGCCCGCCGCAACTGCCAGTCCGGACGAAAGCAATTTTCACTACGTCGCAAAGGGCGATCGATCGCTGGCGCCGCTGGCAGTTTTCGATAATGGCTTTACGACCGTATTTGGCTTCGCAAGTAATTCCCGCATACCCTCCCTCTACATTATCAATCCCGACGGCAAGGAAGCCGCTGCCAATTACACGGTCAAGGGCGACTATGTTGAAGTCTCCGCGGTCGCCCGGGAATGGCGTCTGAGAGATGGCAATACGGTCTTGTCCATTTTCAACAGGGCTTATGATCCTGTGGGACGAGCGCCAGGGACCGGTACAGTGACACGCGACGTGTGGCGTCTTTTGAAAGGCTCGGGCCGATGAATGGAACCGGCCCACAGGCGGGACATGATGTCCATGGATCCGGATCGATGGTCGCGGAGCCGGCCCGCCGGCATGTTTCGGGATTGCAGAAGTTGGCCGTCGCCGCTCTTGTCCTCATCTCATCTCTGTCGCTCATCTGGCTGGGAGGTCGTCCCAGCACACAAGACGAACCATCTCAGCCAAAACCGCCAATTGTCGCCAACGCCGAGCCATTCCGTCCCGTGCCAATCGAGGTTGCTCCAGAACCTCCAGCACCCGTACAGGCGGCGCAGGCGGCAGATCCTGCGCCATCCACGCCGCCATCGGCGCCAGCTGATCCGCCGCCCGAGGAAACACCAATTTTCGCCTACAGTAGCAGCAGTCAAATGCCCAATGGCGGTCAGCGGAGCGAAGACGACCATAAGGATGCTCCCACGACGCCGGACGAGATTTCAATCGGTGGCGATCTGTCAAACCGATTGAAGCCAGATATACAGGAGCCGAGCCGGGCCACACTTTTGCCGCACCCTGATCTCGTGATTACTCAAGGAACGATCATTCCCTGCATTTTGCAAACGGCAATTGACACAAATTTACCCGGCTATGTGAAGTGCGTCTTACCTAAAGACGTCCGCGGCACAACCAACAATGTCGTGCTCTTGGACCGCGGGACGACCGTGATTGGGGAGATCCAGCGCGGTCTTCAGCAGGGGGATGGGCGTGTCTTCGTGCTGTGGACGCGCATCGAAACACCTGACCATGCCCTCGTTTCGATAGCATCGCCGGCCGCTGACGAGCTCGGCCGCTCCGGAATGCCTGGGACGGTGGACAATCACTTCCGGGAACGCTTTGGCGGCGCGATTCTCATGAGCGTCATCCAAGGCGCGTTTCAGGCGGCCGGCCAATACGCGGCCAGCTCTGGCGGAGGAAGCGGCATCAACAGCTTCCAGAGCAATGGTGGACAAGCCGTCGAGACGACATTGAGAGCGACGATCAACATTCCGCCAACTCTGAAGAAAAACCAGGGAGATGCTGTATCCATCTTTGTGAATCGGGACCTCGATTTCTCAGATGTATACGATCTTAGAGCGACTGCCGTGGCCCCCCAACATCGCGAACGCCGGAGAGACAACAATGCGATCGGAGGCTGATCCTCAATTGCGTTTGCTTCTCGACCCCGTTCTGAAATGGCTTGAGGAGCCAAGGACCGAAGAGGTCGCCATCAACCGGCCTGGGGAAGCCTTTGTCCGACAGGCCGGCGTTTTCACGAAACATCCGCTACCACTAGCTTATGACGATCTGGAGGACATCGCGATTCTCGCTGGAGCGCTGCGCAAGCAAGATGTCGGACCGCAAAGCCCCCTCTGTGCGACTGAGTTGCCGAACGGAGAGCGGCTGCAGATCTGTTTGCCGCCCGCTGTTCCCTCAGGAACAATAAGCCTGACGATACGGCGTCCTTCAAGTCGTGTGTCCGAACTCAAGGAAGTTTCAACTCGCTACGAATACTCGCGTTGGAATCAATGGCGGTCACGAAAAGAGCGCCAAGCGCAGCAGGATGAAACGATTCTTCAGCACTACGACCATGGTGACTTGGAGCAATTTTTGCAAGCGTGCGTTTGGGGACGGCTCACGATGCTGCTTTGCGGACAGACTGGAAGCGGTAAAACTACAATGAGCAAGACTTTGATCAGCGCCATACCCCTGCAAGAAAGGCTGATAACTATCGAGGACACGCTCGAACTTGTAATCCCGCACGAGAACCATGTCCGGTTACTCTATCCAAAAGACCGGGCAGGCATAGCTGCGGTGACGGCAGAGCAACTGTTGCAAGCCAGCTTGCGCATGCGCCCTGATCGAATATTGCTTGGTGAGATGCGCGACGATGCTGCATGGGCCTACCTTAGCGAAGTCGTCTCCGGCCATGCGGGATCAATATCAACGATTCACGGGGCTGATCCTGTCCAAGGCTTTAAAAAGCTCTTTTCACTCGTCAAGAGCAGCGCGCAAGGAGCCGCTGTGGAAGACCGCACACTTCTTGACATGCTGTCGGCTGCCATTGACGTCATCGTACCGTTCCGTACCCAAGGCGACGTGTATGAGGTGGGAGAGGTATGGCTCGCCGCCGATGCCCGGCGACGGGGAGAGACAGTAGCCGACCTTCTCAACAAACACTAAGGCTGGAACAATGTCTCGGGATCGATAAGCCGGTGATGTGACGCGTTATTTTTTTCTGCTCGATGTCTTTTTGACGGGCCTTCTCGGAGTGCTTGGATAGCCGGAGCGAGTCGGCGACATCATGCCATCATCATTGTACGAATCGCATGCTCCAGTGTCCGGGACGAGACCGGCTTCGCCAGCCAAAGGACGAAGGCCTGATTAGCAGATGTGACCGGCATGGGATCGATTTCACCGACGACTATGACAGGCACCATCATGAGGGTGGGGCATACGGATTCGGCCTGTCCTCGCTCGAGGAAAGGCATTTTACCCAAGATCAGCAGGTCAGCTGCGTTCCCGCTCTCGATCCAGCCGCAAAGACTTTCGAAGGTCGGGAAGCCGACCGCCTTATAACCCAGCGCGGCGATCTTGTCCTTGTAGATCTCCAACTCTGCTGGATCGGGCTCCACGACTGCAACGATTTCTCCGTTGCCAAGTGATCCGTCGTATGGGCCGAAAGCGATGCCCGCGCTGACTGGCTCCTCCTCGGAGGCCGGTAAGTAGATATCAAAACGCGTCCCTCGGCCAACAGCCGAGGTGACGTCAAGGCATCCTGCGAGCGCGCTCACGTGCCTGTCAACCGCAGCAAGACCCAGCCCGGTGCCGCCGACGCGAGAGCGCGTGGTAAAAAAGGGCTCAAAGACATGCGGAAGTATCGAACTTGCGATTCCTGGGCCATCGTCGCTAATGGAGAGGAGAACGTAATCTCCAGGTCTCAAGGTGCCCTGAGCCAGCGGCTTGGTTTGGCACACCTGGGCGCGAGAAACGCTAACCTCGACACGGCCCTCGTTCAAGACAGCCTCCGACGCGTTCTTGCACAGATTCATGAGGATCTGCTGTATCTCGGTTGGGCTGCCCTCGACCACCGTTTGCCACTCGTTGATCTTGAAGTTCAGCTGAACATGCGCACGAACTGTAACCCGCAGCAATGGCGCAAGATCCATAACAATCTCGGACACGTTGAAAGGCACTGCTGCGCGCTTTCGGTTCCGGCTGAGTGACAAGATCTGGTCAACGATCAGCTTGGCTCGGTGTCCAGCTAAGATGATCTGGTCGATGTGGTTCCGAATTCTAGAGGGGCGACGAACAAGGCCTTGGGCAATCTCTGAATATCCGATTATTGCGCCTAAAATATTGTTGAACTCATGTGTGGCGCCGCTTGCGATCGTGCCGACGGTCCTCAGCCTTTCCAAATGCTCCCATCGACTCACCAGAACGTCGCGGTCGGCATTTACACGTTGCATTTCAAGATGGTTGCTCAAACGCACAATAGCACTGGCAAGAACCCGGAGGTCGTCAGCTGAGGGGAGTGAGCGATCTCCTTCAAAAACAAGGATGCAAACCGCAGCCTGCTGATCGGAGGCCCTGCAAGCAACAATTTGACAAACGCCGGAAGCGCCTATGGTCCGAACCACTTCGGCCGCCGGAACGACGCGAAACACTGGCCGTCCGGCGCGGACAAGTGAAACGACTTCATCAACAAGTGCGGCGTTCCAGACGGGTATGCACGTGTTTGCCACAAAGCACTCGGTATGCCTGCTGAGGCTCGGATCAACCAGGGCAAGCGCGCATTGATCCGCATCGAAAACGCGTTGAACGAGTCTAAGCGCTGCTTCGGTGGAAAAGCGCGCCGCGTCGTTCTTTGCTCTACTGTCGTTGAAGCGAGCTTCGATCTCACTCATTGCCTCTTCAAGCTCCAACCGCCTTTTCAGTCGGTTCGTCCGCAGATGCTGTCTGGAGGAGCGAACGATCGCAAACAAGCAGATGCATATGGACAGCAAGCCAAAGAAAAGTCGCGCACGCTGCGCTTGCGCGCTGGCCAGGCTGTAGCCTTTCAGATGCTCTCGCTCCAGTTCGGCGGCCTTGGAGGACGTGTCGAGGGATGCGATCTGATTGGCAGCTTGGTCCAACCTCCATAAAGAAGACGCGGCAGCGCAGGCCTTGCCCACAACATCCGCGGCAGCCCGGGCCTGCCTAGCAGCAAATCGGTCGAGAGGCTGATCCATGTGTGATGCGAGGATGAGCCCCGGTTCGGACGAAAAGACCGCTAGCTTGGAAAGTTCAAGCCTGCCCGACGGTGCCTCCCCAGGGCGAAAAATCGCGCGAGCAAGGTCTGCGACAGAGCTTTTCATAAGCTGATTTTGCTTGATCAAGGCTGAGATGGCAGCCTCTGTATTTTTGATCGAGTTTTTAAGCTGCGCGAGCAGTGCGGATTCCCCGGAGCTCTCATCGGGCGAAATCTCGAGATAGCGTTGCAAGTTTTCGAAGTTGCTTTGCAGCGCCTGTCCAGTAGACGCAACCGAACGGAAGTCCAATGCCATATCGGTTCGAGCGCGGGCGACGTCCCACTGGAGCAATGCATCGTTGATCTGAATGGTTCGCAGCTGGCTTAGGACCGCGTCGTTGATCTGGGGGGCCTGCCACTGCGTCCCGACCAAGAGCGCAATCGAGGCGGCTAGGGCAATTAGAATTGCCTTGTCGGAACCGAGCCATGTTTCCCAAGGAAACGGCGTTTGATCCGTGGTGCACGCCTGGCGACGGTCCGACGTGAATTCCAGCGCCTCTTGGGCTCGGTATGCGGCCGGATGCTGCTGGAACAGGAAAGCCACGCACTACCTCTCTCCTTGTAAGGACGGCTTAAACACCGTTGCCGAATTTGGTCTTGGTCCGTTTCCAGGACCAGAATGAGCGCCCCAGGGGGCGCCTCCGCGACACGGAGCACATCCTTACGATCTTGGAAGCAGATGAATATGCCGCGCAGGCGGTGCTTCGACCCCTCACGGCGGCAGGGGCCTCAGCTGAGGCCCAGGATGAAGCGCCGATTGGGTGAACGGATAGGGCGCGCGTTCCGGGGATAGAGCGAGGTAAATCGCTTGATGTCCGCTGGGTCGACCTCAACCGGTTCCGTGGCCACCATCCAGTCGACGTTTTCGGTGCATGGCGGCGTCGTCAATGATCCCTCATATGTCCAGTAGCCAAGCGAAGCCGGCAGAAGCCCGTTCGGATCGACCTCGTCGACGGCTGCCTCTTCGCCTGAGATTGCGGGAAATGCTGCGGCAAGGCTGGCGAAGCTGGCATTTGTCGCGCCTGGCGCCAGAAACACGCCCAGCACACCCAGAGTGTCGCTGTTGCTGTCCTTATGGACAAAATGCGCTTCCATCGGAAACTTCTTGCCTGCCACGTGGTGTTCGCTCGGCGCATGGAAATGCAACTGTACCAGTTCGTAGACACGATCCCCGCGGGTGAGGGTGCTGCCTTGCGGCAGGTTGACTTGGATGGTGTGACCGTTGTTCACCATCCTGCCGCCGCCCTTGTGCCAACCTATGGCGATGTGCGGAATATCCGCTTTGACCGCGCCCTTGATATCGATCGGCGATTGCTGTGTGCCCGCCGAGCAGACGAAATTTCTCTTATCCAGATCGCCCCAGTGTTCGGGCCCGGCCGGGCCGGCATATCCCCAATGGGTGCCCGCCGCCCCCGCGGCATCAGCGCAAATGGGACACGCGCCGAGTGCAACGAACCCTTTGATCAGATTACGACGATGCATTTTGCTTTCGCTCCTGGATGTGAACTGAGTTTATCATTTGCGGTTGGCATGGCGGGAACTGCGTCGCAACTGTGATGTGGCAACATCATCGTAACCACGTCGAACAACTCGGCATACGACCTGAGCATCGACACGGCTTCACGTCGGCGCATAGACGACATCCTCGTCGGGACCGCCACTGAGCTTGTCATTGTCCTCACCGACTGTATGCGGTTTGTAGCGGCCATTCTCACCGGGTAGATGGTCCGAGCTATCTGTGCCGAATAGGTGGTTGTTGCCTCCACGACCACCGATTGCCTGGGTATCCCAGATCGCATTCTCGGCCTCGTGACGCCTTCATATTCATCATCCGTCGACTAGAGAAATCGATTGCTTCAATTAAGAACATTCACGTTTTGGATGCATTCACGCGCAATCCGCGGTACTGCTGAGGACGCCGCCCTTCGGCGGGCTTGCTATTGAACCGTTTGCCCTCCTCCAGCAGCTCAGGGCCGCCCCGTGTCGAAGCTGTTGCCGGCGAGTCTCGATGCGGCAACCGTGACCGCATCAAGCGAGCACCCTGCCATCCTCGCCTCGGAGCATCTGGTCGACGCGGCAGCGTTTTGGGTGAAATCGGCCGAAGGTGCGCTGCTGCCACAGCTTTCCACTTCAACTGGCGTGTCGAGCGCCTGTCGCAACATCTCGCCTATTGCCAGCCAGTGCGACGGCACGACTAACTCAGCCAGCATCGGCGCGACGTTGATCATACCCAAGCGATCCATAGCCTGGATGTATGGCATTCAACTAATCGATTTTACGAATTAGCGGGCATGCTCCATTAGAGGAAGAACAATTGGCCGAAAGCAAGTACGCCGACACCTGCTGCCGGCAACTTTCTTAGTTATGTTATGGGCGAGCGCGGCAGATCGGCCGAAATCGATCCAGCGGATGATTCTAGAAGGGCACCATTTTCACATCGTTGGTGCGAGGCCTCAGTCCATCCAATTAAACCGGGAATGTCATCAGGTCTTCTATGCCGCGAGACTTTCGAGCCGATGTCCAGGCCTTGCGGGGTCTATCTGTCCTGCTGGTTGTCCTTTATCATACCCAAATCGCGCCGTTTGGTTATCTTGGCGTTGATATTTTCTTCGTAATTTCGGGCTTTCTGATCACCGGCCTCATCGCGACCCAGCTTGAGCAGTCACGGTTCAGCTATTGGGAATTCTATTATCGTCGTGCGAAGCGCCTGTTGCCCGCGGCCTATGTGGTCATTGCGCTCACGACGATCGCTGCACCCTTTTTCCTGTCAGATGTGGGCCTGCGGGACTTCCGAGGCCAGGTCCTCGGGGCGCTCACATTCACCGGCAACATCGTTCTCTGGTCTCAGGCGGACTATTTCGGCGAATCCGCCGAAACGAAGCCTCTCCTGCATTTCTGGTCGCTCGCTGTCGAAGAACAGTGTTATCTGCTGCTTCCTGCTTTCTTGGCCTTGGCTCCCAAGAGATGGCGGCTCACAGCGGTTAGTTTGCTCCTGGTTGCCAGCCTGGCACTGTGTCTCTACGTGGCCATTCGTCACCCATACGCTGCATTTTATCTTTTGCCGACCCGCTTTTGGGAAATAGCAATTGGTTCGCTCGGGGCATTGCTTCCCGCCAGCGCTCGCGTGGCGGCCAAGTTTGCGGCGCTGCGCCTCCCGGCGCTCGTGCTTATCCTCCTTATTCCCATTGGACTTGGTTCGCAGAACCCGATCGTGGATGCCGCTTTGGTTTGCTTGGCAACCCTGATCCTCCTGCTGTCGCCCAGCAGAGATAATGTGGCGGTTCGAAGCATGGCAAGGATCGGGGATATCTCGTACTCGCTCTATCTGGTCCATTGGCCGGTGCTTGTATATGTGCGGGCTGCTTGGCTGGCAGAGCCTCCCGCGCTTGCGATCTATGCGGCAGTTGCCTTCTCAGTCGTAGCAAGCTTAGTTCTTCACCGTTTCGTGGAAAAGCCGTTCCGGCAGGGATTCTTCGCATCTCGTGGACGGATGGCGTCAGGACTCGTTGCCGCAACGGTTCTTCTCGGCTTCGCACTGTCAGTCGACATTGGCGCAGCCGAAAGTAGGGTTGGCTTTTCCGAAAGCCGACGCATCAATTACGGCCTGGCAAGGGCATGTGATATCACATCTGGATCGCCTCCCCAGGCCATTCCGGAGGCCTGCCAGACGACGGACAGGCCCGAATTGCTGGTCTGGGGCGATTCATTTGCCATGGCACTGGTTCCCGGCTTGGCCAAGACGATCGGAGAGGCCGGCTTGGCTCAGCTCACGATGAGCGGGTGCTTCCCCGCCATCGGCGTTGCCGCCTTCAAGCGCGCAGCGTCTCCCTCCTTCGCTGAGGACTGTATTCGCTTCAATGACAGTGTTTTGGGTATCCTGAAAAATCGGCCGGGGATAAAGACCGTTGTCATTTCGAGCCCATTTGACGCCCCTGACTCCAAAGACTTCATGCTGCTTAAGAGGCGTGACCGGACATTCACGGAAGTTGACACTTCGGTAGATGGAGCCGTTGAGGGTATCAAGTCTCTCATCGAGGCCGTTCGCGCTTTGGGCAGGCGAGTAGTCGTAGTTGCTCCTCCGCCAGTCGCAGGCTTCGATATCGGCGATTGCCTTGAGCGAAAGGTGAGAGGAAATCTTATGCTCGGGAGGCACAGTGATTGCGAAATCTATGTCACCGATTACCGTCGGATGAGATCCCGCACTCTTGAGCTCTTGAACCAAGTGGCTGTGAAAGCTGACGTAGAGGTTGTCTCTTACCACGACTTTCTCTGCGACGACACAAAATGCAGAACCGAGATCGATGGCAAATTCCTCTACCGGGACAGCGGCCACCTTTCCTATGAAGGATCAGAGATCATCGCTCAAAAGACAAGGCTTGCTGAGAGGCTGATCAGGGCTGCTCGTTAGAGCATTTTCGATATGAATACTGTTTCAAGACTATTTTTTTAGGCTTCAGACATTGGAATGCTCCCAATTAGCCCGCAACTTGGGGTCGAATTGTTACCATACCTAAGTGTCCGCTCCAAAAAGAAGTGGGTGAGTTCAGCGGGTTACAGTCATTGGCTGGATTCGGCGCCTCGGCGGGCCGAGACAGGTTTGCGCGATCTCATTCATCCGCCCGACTCGACAAAGCTCCCGGCCCGTTGGTCGTGCACGGAGTCGGGCGATGGGTAAACGGAAGCTTCTCAAGGCTCAAAGCTTCAAGCACCTACTGCAAAGGCCGGTGGTCAGACGATCTCGCTTCTTAAGAGCTGGTGGCGTCTAACTCTGCAGATGTACTCCACCGATCCGAGCAGGGGCGTCCCGGCTTCTGGCCGACGATCTGACGATAGGTCGCCACGGTCACCAGGAGCTGCTCACGGGCAGCGGCCAATTGCGCCGCGGCAGAGCCGCGCGAAGCGTCGGCCTGAGAGAGGTCAGTACGTGTAGCCCTCGCCGACCTTGAAGCGCGAACGCGCAGCTCGCGCCTGCTCCGTCAGGAACCGCACGTTTTGGTGCGTCAGCATCGCTACCTCCGGTCGCGAACGACGTTCATATAGGCCCGGGCCAGTGAGCCGCTGTCACGGTGGCCGCCTTCTTCTGAAGCTTCTCGAAAACAAACAGCTTGCCTTCGCGCACGCTGTCTTCGAGCGGCTTCGCCTTCGCCAGATGCGCCGCAATCGCGCTGGCCAGCACGCAACCTGTTCCGCGCATCGATGCGCCAAGGCGCGGTGCATCGAAGGGGATGGGTTCATGACCGGAGCGTAACAGAATATCGGTCGATCGGGGTCCCGACGAATGCCCACCCTTGATCAGCAGGGCTTGAGCCCCGGCGGCCAGCAGTCTTTGTCCTTGTTGGAGCGCTCCGTCCTCATCCAATGCCAGTTCGGAGCCAATAAGGAGCGCCAGTTCAGGGAGGTTGGGGGTGACAATGCAGCAAAGTGGCACCAGATCGCGCTTCATGGCAGCGACGGCGCCTGCTTGCAGAAGTGCGCCGCCTGAGGTGGAGGCCAGCACAGGGTCGAGTACTGCGGGGACATGCGGAAATTTGCGCAGCACTGCGGCAACGGCAACAATGATCTCGGCATTCGCCAGCATGCCGATCTTGATTGACGCCACTTCGTTGGCCTGTAGCGCGGCGCGCATCTGATCGGCGACCAGGCGTGGTGGCGAATGATGGATTTCCATGACGGCGTCGTGCGTTTGCACCGTTAGCGCTGTGACGGCGAGACAGGTGCGCACGCCAATGGCAGAGATCGTCTCGATGTCGCGGGCGATTCCAGCACCCCCGCTGGAATCTGATCCCCCAACGACAAGCACATGCGGTTCTCGTCTCATCGCCATCGGTCCGTCTTTTCGATCCATTCTCGCGTGCGCGCTTCAGGGTCGGAGCTCAACGCGATGTCCGTGACCACTGCCGCGCTATCGGCGCCGGCCTCAAAGACGCCGTTGAGGCGGTCAGGGCTGAGGCCGCCGATGGCGACCAATGGGATCGGCGCCACCCGCCGGTTCCACTCGCTGATTCGCTCTAGCCCTTGTGGTGCCCACCTCATCTTCTTCAAGACGGTGGGATAGATCGGACCGAGCGCAACATAGTCGGGCTCAGCAAACATGGCCGTTTCCAGCTCGACATGATCATGCGTGCTCAACCCGAGCCTGACACCGGCTGACCGTATCCTCGAGAGGTCGGCGGTTTGCAGATCCTCCTGGCCGAGATGCACGAAATCGCAGCCCTCCTCGATTGCAAGGCGCCAATGGTCGTTGACGATGAGCTGGCACTGGTGCTCGGCGCACAAGGCCTTTGCCTTCCGGATTTCGGCGCGCAACCCGGCCTCATCCATGGTCTTGATACGCAGCTGCACCAGGTTCACACCGAGCGGCACCAGCCGCTCGATCCAGGCAGCGCTATCGACGCTCAGGTAGAAGGGATCGAGCTTCATGCAAAAACCGCCCTGCCGATCGTCGGTGTCGATGGCATGGCAACGTCGCGCGGTTCGAGCATTCCGGAAAGGAAGGCTTCACGGCCGGCTTCGACCGCCTTGCCGAATGCGCGCGCCATGCCGACGGGATCGGCCGCCCTGGTGACCGCCGTGTTCAAAAGCACTGCGTCAAAGCCGAGTTCCATGACGGTCGTCGCGTGCGAAGGCCTTCCAAGGCCCGCATCGACAATCAGTGGGACATCGGGGAAATGTCCGCGCATCGAGCGCAGCGCCGTCATATTGACCGGCCCGAGGGCCGAACCGATCGGCGCGCACCACGGCATCAGCACCTTGCAGCCCGCTTCCAGCAGCCGCTCGGCGACAACGAGGTCGTCGGTGGTATACGGGAATACCGCAAAACCGTCTTCGCACAGGATGCGCGCGGCTTCGACCAGGCCGAACACATCCGGCTGCAGCGTGTCGTGGTTACCGATCACTTCGAGCTTGATCCAGTTGGTGCCGAACACTTCGCGCGCCATGTTCGCGGTCGTGACCGCTTCCTTGACGGAGTGGCAGCCAGCCGTGTTGGGGAGGATTCTCGTGCCGAGCGAGACGATCAGCGACCAGAACTTTTCGCCGCCCCTGCCGCCGGCCATCTCACGCCGCAGGGACACGGTCACCACCGACGTGCCCGATGCCTGGACCGCATCGGCAAGGATGGCGGCCGATGGATATTGAGCCGTGCCGAGAAACAGGCGCGACGGAAGCTCGGCTCCATAAAGTTCGAGCATGGTCTAGCCTCCCTGCATGGGCGAGAGAATTTCGATCCGATCGCCGTCGCTCAACTGGAATTCCGCCCGGTTGGCCTTGTGCACGAGGTCGCTGTTGACGGCGGTCGCCAGCCAATCGCCTTCATAGTCGAGCGCGGCAAGCAGTTCGGCCAGTGTGGTCGCGGCAACCTCATGCGCTTCGCCGTTGACGGTCAATTTCATGAGCAAGCTCCTTGGTTCTGTCTTGACTGAAAATCAGGTCGGCAGCCTGGCGCGCCATGGTGGGGGCGAGGAGAAAGCCATGGCGATAAAGCCCATTGATCGCGACGGTGTCTCCGCTCGTTTCGACGCGCGGCAGGTTGTCGGGAAAGGCCGGACGAACGCCGACACCGGTTTCAACGATCTCGGCCTCGCCAAAGGCCGGATGGAGGGCATAGGCGGCCCCCAGCAGCTCCATCATGGAACGCGCCGTGACCGGTCCGGCGGACTGGCTCTCAATCATCGTCGCGCCGATCATGAACTGCGTGTCGGCACGCGGCACGGCATAAAGCAGAAAGCGAGGATGAAGCAAACGGACCGGGCGCGACAGCGAAATATCAGGCGTGCGCAGGATCAGCATTTCGCCGCGAACGCCGCGCAGCCGGTCGTCTTCCGCCGCCATCCCCGTGCAGTCGATCTGACGATCGAAACCGGAGACGTGCCGGGCATCGGCGCCGAAGCGCAATTCGACACCCATCGCCGCCAGCCTGTCATGAAGTGCCGCCATCGCCTGCCGCGGGTCGAGATGCGCTTCGTCGGGGAAGAGCAGTCCGCGCCGGAAGCGGCCGGCGAGGTCGGGCTCCAGGATCGCAATTTCGTCTTCATCGACAAGCCGATGCCCCGACGTGCGACTGGCGAACCGGTCGAGCTCGCCGGCATCACGCGGTGCGGCCACGACCAGCGTTCCGGCCCGTGTGACCTGACCCGGCAGTACCGCATCCCACCAGTCGGCGGCGTCGCGTCCGAGATCCAGCACCGGCTGCTCGGCGCTCTCGCGCTCGCACCATGGCGCCAGCATGCCGCCGGCGAACCACGACGCATTGCCGCCAAGGCAATGTCGCATCTCGGCGACTGTGACCGTCGCGCCGCGAGCGGCGAGCTCGAAAGCGGCGGTGAGGCCGGCGACGCCGGCCCCTTTGACCAGCACCCTCATGGTCGCTCATGCGCCTGTGGCATGAGCGGCGCGCCGGTCTCGTCCGCCGGCACATAGAGATCGCCGCCCTCGCGGTATTTCGCCGCCATCGCTGCCATGCCCTCTTTCTGTGCCTCGGCGCGGATGTCGTGAGAAATACGCATGGAACAGAATTTCGGCCCGCACATAGAGCAGAAATGCGCCAGCTTGTGCGCCTCCTTGGGCAGGGTTTGGTCGTGGAAGGAGCGCGCCGTTTCGGGGTCGAGCGACAGGTTGAACTGGTCTTCCCAACGGAACTCGAAGCGCGCGCGCGAAAGGGCATCATCCCTAACCTTTGCCGCCGGATGGCCCTTCGCCAGATCGGCGGCATGGGCGGCGATCTTGTAGGTGATCACACCAATCTTGACGTCGTTGCGATCGGGAAGGCCGAGATGCTCCTTGGGCGTGACATAGCAGAGCATGGCGGTGCCGAACCAGCCGATCATCGCAGCGCCGATGCCGGAGGTGATGTGGTCGTAGCCTGGCGCGATGTCGGTCGTCAGCGGCCCAAGCGTATAGAACGGCGCCTCGCCGCAGACGGCGAGCTGCTTGTCCATATTCTCCTTGATCTTGTGCATGGGGACATGGCCCGGACCCTCGATCATCACCTGGCAATCCTTCGCCCAGGCGATCTGCGTCAGCTCGCCGAGCGTTTCCAGCTCGGCGAATTGCGCCGCGTCATTGGCATCGGCGATCGAGCCGGGACGAAGACCGTCGCCGAGCGAGAAGGACACGTCATAGGCGCGACAGATGTCGCAAATTTCCGCGAAATGCTCGTAAAGGAAGCTTTCCCGGTGATGGTGCAAGCACCATTTGGCCATGATCGAGCCGCCGCGCGAGACGATGCCCGTGACCCGGTCGATGGTCAGCGGGATGTAGTGCAACCGCACGCCGGCGTGGATGGTGAAATAGTCGATGCCCTGTTCGGCCTGTTCGATCAGCGTGTCGCGGTAGACCTCCCAGGTCAGGTCCTCGGCAATGCCGCCGACCTTTTCGAGCGCCTGATAGAGCGGCACCGTGCCGATCGGGACCGGCGCATTGCGCACGATCCAGTCGCGGATGTTGTGGATGTTGCGGCCGGTCGACAGGTCCATCACCGTGTCGGCGCCCCAGCGGATCGCCCAGACCATCTTTTCGACCTCTTCGGCCATCGACGACGTGACGGCGGAGTTACCGATATTGGCATTGATCTTGACCAGGAAATTGCGGCCGATGATCATCGGCTCGCTCTCCGGGTGGTTAATGTTGGCGGGAATGATCGCCCGTCCGCGCGCCACCTCGTCGCGGACGAATTCCGGCGTGACGAAATCGGGAAGCGCCGCGCCAAAGGCTTCGCCATCGCGTTGCAGCTTGCCGCGGACGATCTCGCGGCCGAGGTTCTCGCGGATGGCGACGAACTCCATTTCGGGCGTGATGATGCCGGCGCGCGCATAGGCTAGCTGGGTCACCGCCTTGCCCGCCTTGGCCCTGAGCGGTCGGTTGCGAACGGGAAATTCCGGCGTCAGGCGCTCGCCCGCCGCAAATCCGTTGTCCTCCGGCCGGACGTGGCGGCCCTCATAGGCCTCGACGTCACCGCGCGCTGATATCCATTCGTGACGAAGCCGGGCAAGACCCTTTTTGATACTAATTTCGACGGTGGGGTCCGTATAGGGGCCAGACGGATCGTAAACGGTGACGGGCGGCTCACCGGCCGTCGGATGGACGGAGATTTCGCGCATCGGCACCTTGATCTGCGGGTGGATGGCACCGGGCTTGTGGATTTTCCGCGAGGCGGGCAGCGGTCCCGTCGAGACAGCGGGAGTGAGGGCATTCATCTTGAGGCTCCTTTGCTCATGCATTGGAGACCCAGTTCTGTGCCGGAAGGATGAAAAGACGCTTCTGTCGACCTGCCGAAACAGGACCTCGGGCGTAAACTCCCTCAAAGCGCTTGCACCGTCCCTACGCCAGTATGAACTGGATCAGGTTCAACGGGTCACTGCGCCGCGAAAGCCAGCAGTATCTCAGCCCCTTGCCGGGACTCCCCTGGTGAATGCGTCAGGTTGAACGGGCCGGCTCCGATTTGTCAAGCGCATTCGGGCCGAGGCGATGATCGGTAGCCGGTCAGACCATATGTCGGCGACAAACCAGGCGTTGGAGACGAAGACATGGATAAGGGGTCGCAAACGGTTGAACTAAAGATCGGTCCTTATGATGATTACGCCTTCAATCGGCACCGAAGGTTTGCGCGTAAATCGCCTTCGGGCGATCCGCTGGGGCGCCGACACCAGATGGAGTTGTTTAAAATGAGCTTTGGAATCGGAGTGTGCCGCCGAGGCTGTTCTTTTTGCCGACGTGAGTCCAGTTCACGCGGGAACGGTCGACCGCGCCTACGCCGAAGTTGCTGTAGTGGTCATAGTCGACTTCGGCTGTGACTGTGAAACCTGGAACGACCAAGTAGGCGACGTTTGCAGCCACACCAGAGTTCCTGAACTGATCACCCGAGACCTGAAGGTTGAACGAAGTTTTCTCGTTGAGTGTGTAAGTGGAGCCGGCCCAGAAAGCCCAGTTGCCGCTCCAAGTTTTGTAGAAGCCGCGACCGTGAGCGGCGACTGCATTGGTTGGGTCATCGTTGAGATTGCCAATGGAGCCATAGCCGAACATTCCGAATAGCGACAGGTCATCTGTGACATTGACATCGACGCGGACCTTGCCGGCCAAAGCATCGTAGTTGCTGTCACGGGCGATTACGCCGGTGATCGCGCCCCAGCCCTGCGTCTGTTTTACGCCGAAGACGACGTGCGGAACATGGCTGTCGATAGTACCGACTACACCCGACCCTTGTTCAAGTGAAACCAGAGCCGAAAAGCCATTGCCGGCATCGAAGTAATACTGGGCCACGTTGGTATCGAAGTCGCCGTACGGAACGAGTACGTTATTGAGGACGTTCCCGGCGTAGCCTGTAAACGTGTCGAAGGCCGACTCGTCCTTACCAACTCGGAGGCCACCAAGCTGGATCCAGGCGGAAGCCAACTTGACGCCGCTGTTGAAGCCATAGTTCTGAGGGCTGTCCGGACCCGGATGAGCGTTGCGGTTGCCGAAGTTCACGCGGTTTTCAGTATAGGTCTTCAGTGCACCGAGTTCGGTCTCCTGGCGCGTCCAAGTTTTGAACGTGAAACGCGCGTTGTTTCGCCAGGTGCCCTGAGCCTCGCCAGGGCTCCCATCGGTGGTTCTTGCCCCGTCATAGGATCGGACATCGCCGAGGCCGACGTCGTAACGGATGTAGCCGCCGATGCGCAGGCAGGTCTCGGTGTCGGGGATATGGAAGTAGCCCGAACCGTAGACGTCGCAGATCTTGACGTATTCGGTCGGGTCCGGCGCAGAGACTTGGTCCGCCGCGCGAGCGACGGAAACGGAGATCAGGGCCGCAACTGAGCCGAGAAGAAGGCTGCTTACGATCATTCCGGATCTCCATTCAAAGGTTAAAAGATAATCATCAAGATGAGTTCTCGTGAATGCTAAAAGTTCGTAATTGAACGTTTGAAACTTTTTGTTGCACAAAAACGAACTGCTCAAACGACTGGAGATTAACGGAAGAACAACTGTGCTTGGTCATGCATTGCCCGAAAAAGGTGGGATTCGACCTGTGTCAGGCTCAAAGAAAGGCAGGACGCCTATTGCTTTGCCCCGCTGCGCTTCCACACAGCTGTTCAGCCATTCAGTTAGATTCAGCACTTCTGAACCAATCGCCATTATTCATCTCTGCTATTTGTGGGTTGGGCGTCGGCGTTCGATGCAGAGCAGCAAGCGACGTGCCATACTGAAGAGGTAGCTCGCGCTGACATTTAAATGCCCGGCGCAACTTCGTCGTGCTCCCTTCTTTTTTGCTTTTTGGGGGTCAGGCTGAGCACCCGAGCAGACGTTTGGGACACGGCTCGTATGTTTGATATGTGACACTTTCGTTCGATACCGACAGCACCTGTTTGCTGTGAAGCTCGGGTCGAGACAGGATGCGGCGGCGCCGCTCGGTACGTCAGGCTGGAACCCGCTGCAGCACACATCTGGATCGTGCCAAGCATGGCCCGTTTTCGTTTTGCAGCGGCGCAATCGTTCACACCCCTGTGCGACTCACCTGGCGCTCATTGCGGATCGGATGGATGCATGCTCACGAGAGTAGTGTGGTTGGTTGCAACGCCACCGCCTTGTCGATTCGGTCAAACAGGCCAACTCTCGACAGATCACGGGTTAGGGCTTATATAAAAGCCCTAAAAAGAGTTAAGGCCCTTTTTATGAGACAAACATGCGCTCAACAGTGACAGATACATTGCCTCCCAGAGTCAAGAGGGCGCTTGGCAAGCTCGGCGCCGACATTGCGCTCGCCCGTAAGAAGCGCAGCCTGACGATCATGATGATGGCGGAACGAACGGGTGTCGCAAAGAGCACCTATCTGAAGATCGAAAAAGGAGACCCGACCGTCGCTATGGGGGCCTACGCCATGACCTTTTTCGTTCTGGGCTTTGATGAGGCTTTGGCGCAGATCATCGACGCGCATCGCGATGAGCAAGGCCTGCTCCTCGACGCCGAACGTTTGCCCAAAAGGGTAAGGGCGCGGAAGCCACCGGGTGCAATATGAGACGTTCTATTGCTGTTCACATTGGCGAGGAAGCGACGCCACTGGGCAAGTTGCGCTATGACCAGCAGGGTGCCCGCGAAAGCGCTGCGTTTGAATACGATGCAGGCTGGCTGAGAGCAGCGGAAGGCTTCTCGATCGAACCCGGTCTGCCACTCGTCACAGGCCCTCAATTCCATCGAAAGACCCGCGACGGATCCGTGTTCCACAACGCGATCGCCGACACAGAGCCTGACGGATGGGGCCGGCGTGTCATCCAGCGCGACCACGCCAAGCGTCGCCAAGAGGCGCGCCGGGCGGGAAATGGCGCCGAGACGCGGCCTCTGAACGCGATGGATTACCTCTTGGCAGTGGATGACATGAGCCGCATTGGTGCGCTCCGCTTGAAGGACGAAGAGGGCCGTTACCAAAGAACGGTCGAGGAGGGGCGACGCACCACGCCGCCGCTCATTGAAATCAGCCAACTCCTCGCAGCGACGCACGCCGTCGAGACGAACACCGAGACGGCAACGGATCTCGCCTATTTGCGTGGACGTGGCACGTCCCTTGGTGGCCTTCGTCCGAAATGTTCTGTTGTGGACGACGACGGACGCCTCGCTATCGGTAAGTTTCCGAGCGTTGCCGATGATCGCTCTGTCACAAAGGGCGAAGTGCTTGCTATGACTTTGGCCAGAAAAGCCGGCGTGGATGCTGCTGAGACACGTCTGCTCGACAGCGACGGCGCCCCTGTCGCGCTCATACGGCGTTTCGATAGGACTCCGAACGGCAATCGACTCATGTATATCTCGGCCGCCACGATGATCGGAGCAGAGTCAGGGGACGTTGGCGAGCATAGCTATACTGAACTCGTGGATGTGCTTCGTCAGCACGGCAGCCAGCCAGCGGCCAACATCGAAGAGCTTTGGCGGCGCATCGCGTTCTCGATCCTTATCACCAATGTCGATGACCACCTCCACAATCAGGGCTTTCTCCATGTGCATCGCGGGCAATGGCGCCTGGCGCCTGCATTCGACATCAACCCGTTCCCTGAGCGCGTGCGAGAGCTGAAAACCTGGATATCCGAGGAAACTGGGCCCGAAGCGACTGTCGACGCACTGATGTCGGTAATCGCTTATTTCCGGATCAGGAGCGATCGAGCGAAGACGATACTCGCAGAAGTCGAAAAGGCGGTTGCGTCATGGCGTGAGGAGGGGCGGGCGCTTGGGATGACCCCCCAAGAACTCGATAGCTTCACCGACGCGTTCGAACATCGGGAACGGCAAGCCGCCCAAAGGGCGCAGCAATGATCCTGAAAGCTTGCCGTTCGCGGTTAAGATGGCGTCCTGCAAGGACGTCAAGGCGACTGGTGCTCCGTTTCGCCCGCCCTCACTCCATGTCCGGCGCCGAAAGGTCGAGCGCCAGCGCCGCCCTCGAACAGGCCTGGTTCCGGCTGGCCCAGCGCCAGCCAGTAACGAGTCAGATCCTCCTCTGCCAGTCTCTGAGTCGCACAGCGCTGCTGAAGCGCACGTCGAACGTGATGCTGATCGGCTTGTGCGCAGGCGCGACCAGCAGCGCTCGAAACCCATGCCCTCCTTCTTGCCGTCGCGCGCCGCATCGAAGATGGCCCAGAATGGACCGTTCCTGCCCCGGCCTCGAGCCCCGCGGCGGCATAGGTATTCGCGAGAGAGCGCCGGACGCATAGGCTCCGCGTACTGGCGATGCGGCCTTCGCGCTGGTTGAAGTCGACCGGCGCGGCAGATCCCAATGCGCGATGCGATCGCTTTCGTGATCACGTCACCTCGGAGGGCGAGAAAAGATTGCTGAGGCACGGGTACGAGCTGCCTCAGTCGTTCGTTCGATCGAAAGCACTGTGTGCGGAGGACGCTCTCCATAGTGCAGTGCCAGGAGACGCTGGCCGACTTCGTTATCCGCTGCCGTGAGCCGATGATTCAGGCGAAGAAAGTCCATCCAGGTTGGCGTGCGAAATGTCTCTGTCCAAATCGAAGGCGTTTGAAGATTGCGCTGGAGTGTCCAGTTTCGCGCACCGGCACGGCTCTGAACATGGCGCCTTGCGCGCATGTGGCCCAGAAAGGTCTCGATATTCTCTTCGGATATAAGATACTCGACCTTGACCACTATGGGGCCACTCCTGGGCTTCAACTCGAGTGCCAGCTCCGGCGGGTGAAAATCCGAACTCTCCTGATCCGTTTCTTCCCATGGACGGACCGGCAACAATATTCCCGCAGCTGCAACGAGCAACAGAGCGCCTGCGGAACCCTCCAAGGCCCAGTCTAGCGAGTAGTTCTGTGCGACAGTACCCCAGATCCAGCTGCCGGCCGCCATCCCGCCTGCGCTCAAGGCGTAGTAGATCGACAGTGTGCGGCCAACGACCCACCTTGGGCTTGCCAGTTGCACCGACACGTCAATGCCCGTCCAGGTGATAAGCCAACCCGCGCCACCAAGTGCCAGCGAAATGGCCGCCACAGCGACTGACGATGTGAGTGCAAGGGAAAGACAACATGCTGCACAAGCAACAGAGGCGAAGGACACCAGCCTGTTTTGAGACGTGATCCGCCTTAGAAAGCTATTGCTCATGCCGGCGATGAACGCACCCATGCCGAACCCGGCCAGCAAGATGCCGTAGATGATTGGGCCGCTCTTCAGCTGATCCCGGACGACTAGCGGGAGCAGCGCAAGGATGGAGATGCTTGCCAACCCGAAAAGGGTTGCACGGGCAATCGCTGCCCTGATTTCCAAGGACATTACGGTGAAGCGCACTCCGTCATGAATTGCCATCGTCATGCGCTCACGAGGGAGAGGTGAAGTGCGAACATTCCATCTGGTGCGCCATATTGCGGTCAGCGGCGCCAGATCGCTCAGCGCTGCCAACGCGAAAGCGGCCAGCGGCCCAAAAAATGCCAAGACCACGCCCCCCAAAGCCGGACCAACGCTGCGCACAATGTTGTATCCGACAGACATAAGCGTCACCGCAGCCGGGATGTCGCGCTTATGAAGAATATCGCCAACAGAAGCGTGCCAGGCCGGATCATTCAAGGCAAAGCCGCAGCCGGCCAGGAAACCTAATCCGAGAATTAGCCAGGGACCTGCAAATCCCAGACCCACGGAAATCATCAGCGTCGTTGATGCCAATGCTATCAGGCAGTGCCCCGCAAACATCACCCATCGGCGGCTGAAGTTGTCGGCGATGGCTCCGGCCAAGATCGAAAGGAAGAACACCGGTAAGGTCGATGCGGCCTGCACGAGTGCAACCATCAGATCCGAAGCGGAAATCGTGGCCATCAGCCAACTGATGGCGACCGTTTGCACGAGCCACCCGAGGCTGGATATTTGTGTGGCCGTCCAGATCGAGCGAAACACCTGGTTTCGAAATGGAGCGAGCGTTGTTGAGACAGGCAGATGAGTATTTTTTTCGGACTGCATGACGGTTGACGCCTTCGAGGGCCGCTTATTCAATTCACGGCTGCCACTACTGCCGTTACGATGGTGATTGATGGATCAGAAGGGCCGACATATCGATTGGGATGACTTCGTCGCAATGAGGAGGGCGCGCATGAGTTCGGATACCTCCGCTCTCCTGAACTGGTGCCAACCACTCCTCGCCCCACCAAGGTAGCCTCGCAGATCGTCCTGCTCGACAAGAAATCGTCTGCAGGGTGATCTCGCTCGTTGACCGAGCCAGCGCCCAATAACTTGCCGGCGAGTACTTTTTCGCATTGAGCCCGTGGTGCTAGCGTCATTCGTCACTAATCCTGTTCATGGCCGTCGTACCGCTAAATGCCGAGGATGAGGGCGCCTCCGGTGAGGCCGGCACCCGCCGCCGCAAGGAGAATCTTTTCGCCCGCGCGAAACGGCTGCGTCCGATGGGCGAGCGACAGCGACAGCGGGATGGTCGCGGCGGAAGAGTTGCCGTAGTCGGCGATCGTCTTGACGATTGCCTGATCCGCTATTCCGAGGTTCCTCCCGACCACATCAAAGATCCGAGCGTTGGCCTGATGCGGCACGAAACGATCAATGTCTTGCGGCAGCATTCGGGCAGAAGTGAGCGCGTCCTGCGAGCAGGCCGTCATCATGTCCACGGCCTTGCTGAACACTTCACGGCCGTCAGTGATGGTCATCCGGGTCTGCGCCAGATCCAGGTCGCCATGGAACGGCGTGTTGCTTCCGCCGGCGGGAATCTGGATCAGCCCGTAGCGCGACCCATCCGAATCCACCGAAGCGCCGAGAATGCCCCGATCCGGGTCGCTGCACGGGCCTATCACCATGGCGCCGGCGGCGTCCGCAAACAGCACGGCACTGGCGCGCTCCGCCGGATTGATGCGACGGCTGAGGATATTGGCGGCGATGACAAGGCTCGCCTTCCCGTGCAGACGGGTGAAGCCTTCGGCGAACATCAGCGCATAGATGAAGCCGGCGCAGGCGCCGGTCAGATCGATCGCGCCGGCGCGGCTGAGCCCCAGCCGATGCGCGACCAGCGGCGCGCTGGGCGGCAAGAGGTGATCGGGTGTCGAGGTGGCAAGCAGCAAAAGACCGATGTCGCCGCGGTCGATGCCGGCATTCGCCAGCGCCATGTCGCCGGCGTGCGCGGCAAGACCCGACAGCGTGTCTTGGTCCGTTGCCCAGAAGCGCGAGCGTATCCCGGTCCGCTGCTCGATCCAGCCGGCCTCAAGCCCGAGACGGATTTCGATTTCCGAATTCTCGACCTTGCGCGACGGCGCATGATGACCCAAGCCGAGAAAGCGCGACGATCTCATCATGGCCGGGAACCGAAGCGTTCGCCGGCCTCCTCGATGGCGTCATACAATCGGTCGAGTTCCTCTCGGGCGATGCAATATGGCGGCAGAACATAGAGCACATTGCCGAGCGGGCGCACGAGCAGCCCGCGGTCGAGGAAGAAAGCGCGCAGCTTTGGTCCGATCTCGGCCAGATAACCGGCCGAGCCGGCGCACAGATCGAGAGCTGCGATCGTGCCGGTTGCCCGGCAGTCTGTGAAGTTGGTATTGTTGCGAAAGCGTCGAAGTCCGGCGGCCTGCCCGGCGCTCAAGGCCGCAATCCGCTCCGCCACCGGCTCCTCCCGCCATATCTCGACATTGGCAAGTGCAGCGGCGCAAGCGATCGGGTTGGCGGTGTAGGAGCTCGAGTGGAAGAACGTCTTCTGCCGGTCCTCGGAATAGTGGGCCTGGAAGATCGCATCGGTCGCGAGCGTGGCCGCCAGTGGGATCGCGCCGCCGCTCAAGCCCTTCGAGGTGCATAGTATATCCGGAGAGATCGACGCCTGCTCGCAGGCGAACATGGTTCCGGTGCGCCCCCAGCCGGTCATCACCTCATCGGCGATCAGCAGCGTGCCGGAGGCGTCGGCGACCTTTTTCAATTCGGCCAGAACCCAGGCCGGATACATCAGCATGCCGCCGGCGCCAAGCACTAGCGGCTCGACGATCAGCGCGGCGGCGCGGCGGTCGCGACAGAATGCCTCGAACCGATCTAGCGTTTCCTGCTCGCGCCCTGCGGCCGGAAACGGAATGGTGTCGACCTCGAACAGCAGGGGTTCGTAGGCGGCGTTGAACACGCCGCGGGCTCCGACGCTCATCGTGCCGATCGTATCGCCATGATAGCTGTGTTCCATGACGACGATGCGCGAACGCGGCGCGCCGATGTTGCGGTAATAGCCGAGCGCCATCTTCAGCGCGACCTCTACGGACGTCGATCCACTGTCGGAATAAAAGACCCAGTCGAGGCCTGCCGGCACTATTTCGATCAGCGCCGAGGCCAATTGCTCTGCCGGCTGATGGGTGAGTCCGGCGAAGATCACCTGGTCGAGCATCTCCGTCGCAATCCGGATTGCTTCCATGATCTGTGGATGGCGGTGGCCGTGGGTGACCACCCACCAGGAGGAGATCGCATCCAGGATACGCCTTCCGTCATTCGTCTGTAGCCAAGCCCCTTCCGTGCGGACAACGGACGGGATGGCCGGCTCAATCGCGTGCTGGGTGAATGGATGCCAGACCCGCGAACGCGACATCATTCGCCTCCGGCTATCTGGGCAAGGTCGAAGCCGGCAACCATGGCCTTCCGCAGAGTTTCGCGCGTCAGCGGAACAAGGTGTGGCAGCCTGCCGAGCTGACGCACCGAGCCGAATTCTGTGATTGTCCTTTGCGTGTCGGCCACCTCTTCGCCGATAAAGGCGATGCCGATCAGCGGGATGGAGCGAGTTCGCAGGGCTTCGATCGACAGCAGGGTGTGGTTGATCGTGCCGAGCTCGGTGCGGGCGCACAGAATAACCGGCAGCCGCCATTCAGCGAAGATGTCAAGAAAGCTTGTCTGTCGGTTGATCGGCACCATCAGTCCTCCAGCGCCTTCGATGACGAGCGGTGTCGGCAGGACCGGAAATGAAAGATCGGCAGCTTCGATCGAGACGCCGTCGATTTCGGCTGAACGATGCGGCGACAGCGGGCTCTTCAAACGGTGGGCTTCCGGCAGCACGCGCCCTGACGGCAGGCCGGCGAGCCGTTCAACCACCTCGCTGTCGGTCTCCTCATCGAGACCCGATTGCACGGGCTTCCAGTAGAAGCCGTCGAGCAGGCCGGCGAGCCCCGCCGAAAAGACCGTTTTGCCAATTCCGGTATCTGTTCCGGTGACGACGATACGCTTGGTCATGCCGAGGCCAACACCGCGGCGAGAGTCTCGACCATGGCCGAAATGTCAGCGTGGCCGACATTCAGGGTCAGCGAAATGCGCAGCCGCGACGTGCCCTCCGGCACCGTCGGCGGACGAATGCCGCGTATGTCGAAGCCGCGGGCCTGCAGAGCCGCCGCGACCTCCATTGTGCGCGTCACCTCGCCGATCACAAATGGCTGGATCTGCGAACCGTTGAGCTTTGCGCCGCAACGCTCGGCCAGTTGCCGGCTTGCGAAGGCAACGTGCTCATGCAGCTGAACGCGGCGCATCGGCTCGTCGACCAGCATTGCGAGCGCTTCGCGGGCCGCTACGGCCATGAGCGGCGAGGGCGCCGTGGCGTAGATGAAGGGCCGGCAGCGGTTGACAATATAGTCGCACAGCGTTCCTGGCCCGGTGACGAGCGCGCCGGACGCGCCGAGCGCCTTGCCGCATGTATGCAGCGCGACGATGTTGTCGCGGCCCTCGAACGCGGTGGCAAGACCGCGGCCGTCCGGTCCCCAGACCCCGGTGGCATGTGCCTCGTCGACGACTATGAATGCCTCGTGCCGATCGGCAAGGGCGACCAGGCTGTCCATCGGCGCGAAGTCGCCATCCATGCTATACAGGCTTTCGACCGCGATCCAGATATGCCCCATGCCACCTTTGGCGCGCCAGCGCCTGATAGCATCCTCGAAAGCATCAACGTCATTGTGCGTGGGCGACCTGAACTCGGCCCGTCCGGCCCGCGCCCCTTCGTGCATGCTGGCATGGGCGAGTTCGTCGAGGATCAGCAGGTCGCCCTTCTGCGGCAGGGCGGTCAGCAGGGCAAAGTTGGCGATGTAGCCGCTGCTGAAGAACAGCGCCCGCTCGGCCCCGAAGAACGACGCCGCATCTGCCTCCAAGGCCTCATGCTCCGGCGCGTTGCCGCGCAGAAGCCGCGATCCGGTTGAGCCGACCGGGGTGCCCCGCGCGATTGCCGCCCCCACTGCCTCGCCAAGTCTCTTCGAGGCGGCAAGCCCGAGATAGTCGTTGGACGAGAAGTCGAAGCCGACGCGCGGCGCCAGTCTCCGCAGCCGGTCCTTGCGTGCCAGTCCCTGCAACGTGGCTTCATAGCGGGCTAGCGGTTGCCCGTTCATTTCGCCTCGCATTGCATCGACTCGATGCCGAGACGTCTAAATAGGCGCATATCCTTGTCCTCGCCGGGATTGTCGGCTGTCAGCAGCGTGTCGCCGACAAAAATGGAATTGGCGCCGGCAAAGAAGCACAGCGCCTGCGTTTCGTCGCTCATCGCCGTCCGTCCGGCAGAGAGCCTTACATAGGACTTCGGCATCATGATGCGGGCGAGCGCAATGGTACGGACGAAATCAATCGGATCGATGGGTTCGGCCTCGGCTAGCGGGGTGCCTTCGATAGGGATCAGCATGTTGATCGGCACGCTTTCCGGCGGCTCGGGCAGGTTCGCGAGCGTGACCAGCATGTCGATGCGATCGGCCTTTTCCTCTCCCATCCCGACAATGCCGCCGCAGCAGACCTTCATGCCAACTTCGCGCACGTGCCTAAGTGTTTCAAGCCGGTCGGCAAAGGTCCTGGTTGAAACAACCTCCCCGTAATAGCGCTCGGACGTGTCGATGTTGTGGTTGTAGTAGTCGAGACCGGCCGCCTTCAGGCGCTGCGCCTGACTGAGGTCGAGCATGCCAAGCGTCATGCAGGTCTCCATCCCGAGTGCCTTCACGCCCTCGATCATGGCGACCAAGGCGTTCATGTCGCGCTCCTTCGGACTGCGCCAGGCAGCCCCCATGCAATAGCGGGTTGCGCCCGCATCTCGTGCCTTGGTCGCTTCGTCGATGACACGACTGACCTCCATAAGCTTCGACGCCTTGAGGCCGGTTTCGTAATGCGCAGACTGGCTGCAATAGCCGCAATCCTCCTGGCACCCGCCGGTCTTGATGCTGAGCAGCCGCGACAGCTGCACCCGGTTGCGATCGAAGTTCTGCCGATGGACGGTCTGAGCCAAGAAGAGCAGATCGTTGAACGGCATGGCTTGGATAGCCTCGGCTTCTTTGCGGCTCCATCGGGCTAGGGCTCCATCGATCGTTTGCATGGCCTGGTTCACGTCGCACTCCGAGTTCTTCATTCCAGTCGTCATCGTCAAAGCCTCTGTTGCTGATCAGCGAGTGCGCTCAGGAGTCCGTCGAGTCGCGAGCCCGTCTGATATGGCTCGTCGCGAGCGCAATACCGCAGGTTTAAAGGGTGAGCCGAATGGGGGCGCAGGCTCCTTCGAGCCTCTTGCGCCGCGTGCAGTCCGAGCCTGTTGCTCCTCATTCCGTTTCCGCTAGTTCAAGTGAGTGCAGATGTTCGCGTGGCCCGGCATGTCTAGACCGATGTCGAGGATCGGAGCGCTGTGTGTGAGCCATCCGACCGAGATGAGGTCGACACCCGTCGCAGCAATCGACGGAGCCGTTTCCAGTGTCACCCGACCAGAAGCCTCTGTGATGGCGCGGCCAGCGACCAGTGCCACGGCGCGGGCAATATCCTCAACCGACATGTTGTCCAGCAGCACTGCGTGGACGCCCAGCGCGAGCGCTACATCGAGTTGCTCCAGAGTGTCGACTTCGACCTCGACCTTCACCATGTGGCCTGCGGTGGCGCGTGCTCGCTCTATTGCCGTGCGAATGTCGCCGGCGATGGCGATGTGGTTGTCCTTGATCAGCACGGCATCATCGAGCCCGAAGCGGTGATTGGCGCCGCCGCCGACGCGCACGGCATATTTCTCCAACGCGCGCAGGCCGGGCGTCGTCTTTCGCGTACACACGATCTTCGCCTTGTGGCCACGCACGGCCTTGACCATCGTCGCTGTGGCAGTGGCGATGCCACTCAGGCGGCACAGAAAATTGAGCGCCGTGCGCTCGGCGGTGAGCAGACCTCGCGCCGGTCCGCACAGCTTGGCGATAGTCTCGCCCGCCGCGACATCGCTGCCGTCAGCTCGCCAGATGTGCATGTCGATTGCGGGATCGACGAGCGTGAAAGCGAAGGCGGCCAGATCGAGCCCGGCAACGATTCCCGTCTGTCGCGACTTGAGCACCATGGTGGCCGTGCAATCATGCGGGATCACCGCATCGCTGGTCAGGTCGCCGCATCTGCCCAGATCTTCCAGAAGAGCAGCGCGCACGATCGGTTCGATCAGGGCGGAGGGAAGGGGTGAGATTGACACCATGTCAGGTGCTCCGTTTCGGTGCTCGCCAGCTGAGTGCGACCGCGGCCTGCATTGCGGTGCGCAGTGTCAGCCGTGCCGGGCGCGCGTCTGCATCGCGCCCGGGGAAATCGGACCGACAGTGCGAACCGCGGCTCTCTTCGCGCCGCAGGGCCGCGATGGCGATCATCAGCGCGACCAAGGCTGGGTCCGAGGCAGCGCTGCCGTGGGCTGCAATCGGCAGCAAGGTCGCCACCGCCTCGCGTAGCGTCTCGCCATCGCGGATGATGCCGAGCGCGGCGGAGACGACTGGGCGGATGCCGGAGGCGTCTGGCCGTCGAGGCACAGATGTTGAACATACGCGCGGTCGCCGGGTATGGGATACGCCGGCAACGCTTTCAGCAACCCAGCTCGCGGTGACCACCGCTTCGGTGAGCGAATTGCTGGCGAGGCGGTTAGCGCCGTGCAGTCCGGTACATGCGACCTCGCCGCATGCCCACAACCCCTCGACGGAGCTGCGGCCGGCCGCGTCAACAGCAACGCCGCCCATGTGATAATGAGCCGCCGGGCGTACTGGGATCGGGTCGACGGAGGGATCGACGTCTGCCTCGCGGCACAAATGGGCTATGGCCGGAAAGCGATTGCCAAATCTCGGACCGAGGCATTGCCGGGCGTCCAGGAACACTCGGTGCCCGCCAGTTATCTGTTGCCACACCGCACGCGCGACCACGTCGCGAGGTGCAAGCTCGCCGCCCGGCGTTTCAGCCAGGAAGCGTTCCCCTGCTTCGTCGATAAGCACCGCGCCTTCGCCGCGAACCGCCTCGCTCACCAATGGCATCGGCCGGCGCGGACCGTCGAGCGCGGTCGGGTGGAACTGCACGAATTCCAAGTCGGCGAGCTCCGCCCCGGCCAAGGCGGCGAGCGCTAGCCCGTGCCCGCATGAGCCAGGCGGATTCGTGGTATCGCAAAACAGGCCGCCGATGCCGCCGGTTGCCAGCACCGCCCGACGTGTAGGCAAGACGATCGTGCCGGTGCGCGAAACTGCGAGCACGGCGATGATTCCCCCGTCTTGCAGGACGAGCCGGCGAGCCTCCATATTTTCCAGGACGGTGATTGAGGCTGTGCACCGCACCGCGGCGATGAGCGCGCGGACCAGCTCGCGACCCGTGGCGTCGCCGTCAGCATGAACGATCCGCCGATGCGAGTGCGCCGCCTCGAGCCCGAGCCGCAACTGCCCGTCAGGGTAGCGGTCAAAGGCGAGGCCGAAGTCTTCGAGGGCCTTGATCGCTTTGGGCGCAGCTCGGACAACTCGCCGCGCGGTCGCCTCGTCGCAGAGCCCATCACCGGCTTCAAGTGTGTCGCAAAGATGAAATTCCGGGCCGTCCTCGCCGCCGAGACTTGCCGCAAGACCACCTTGGGCGAGCGCACTGCAGACTCCGGTTCCGAGCGGCGCATTGGACAGAAGCACGACCGGCTCCGGCGCCAAATGAAGCGCCGTCATCAGGCCTGCCACGCCAGCGCCTATGATGATTGGCGCCCCGCCGATGTCGTGAATGTCGCAGCTCATATCGAAAGCATGCGCTCGACCGCCAGGCGCGCGCGGCTGGCGGTCCCGGGCTCGATCCGGACCTCGTGCCGGTTCTCCTCAAGAGCGGAGCGAATATTGGCGAGCGTAATGCGCTTCATGTGCGGGCAAAGATTGCAAGGGCGCACGAACTCGACGTCGGGATGCGCGACCGCGATATTGTCGCTCATCGAACATTCCGTCATCAGGACTACGCGTGCGGGCGTTTCTCGTCCGACATATTCCGACATGGCGGCGGTCGAGCCCGAGAAATCCGCCTCTAGGACAACTTCTGGCGGACATTCGGGATGGGCGAGCACGATGATCCCTGGATGTGCATTGCGCAGTTCCCGGATGTCGGCAGGGGTGAAGCGCTCATGCACCTCGCAACGACCCTTCCAGGCGATGATCCCGACCTTCGTCTCGGCGGCGACGTTCTTGGCCAGATATTCATCGGGCAGCATGATCACACGCGGCGCGCCGAGCGATTCCACCACCGCCTTTGCGTTGCCCGAGGTGCAGCAGATGTCGGACTCGGCCTTCACGGCGGCGGAAGTGTTGACGTAGGTGACGATTGGCACGCCGGGATAACTCTGTCGCATCAGCCGCACGTCTTGTGCCGTGATCGAGTCGGCCAGCGAGCAACCGGCGCCCATGTCCGGGATGAGCACGGTCTTGTTCGGGTTTAGCAGCTTGGCCGTCTCGGCCATGAAATGCACGCCCGCAAGCACGATGACTTGCGCCTCCACTGTCACAGCCTTGCGTGCCAGCGCCAAGCTGTCGCCGACAATGTCTGCCACGCAATGGTAAATCTCGGGCGTCTGATAGTTGTGCGCCAGGATGACGGCATTGCGCTCACGCTTGAGTGCGAGGATGGCTTCGATATCCTCGACGAAAACCGGCCATTCAATCGGCGGGATCACGCGACGGACGCGTTCATAGAGGAACGCGGCCGTAGGCAGCACGGCGCTCATTGATGCCCCCGCTTATACTCTAGTTGAAGATAACCGGCATATACTTGCCGTGAGTATAAGGGATGTCAACCCCGCGCCAACGGCAATTTTGTCCCGGCGATGGCCCTTTCGTCGAGAACGGCGTGGCGAAAGCGGTAGAGCTTCGCCGGTCGACCTCCTGTCTCGGCGGTGGTCTCGCCAGTCTCCTCCACCAGTTCCTGCTGCTCGATCAGGCGCCGAAAATTCGGCTTGTGGATGAGCCTGCCGGCGAGCGCCTCCACGGTCCGCTGCAGCTGCAGTAGCGTAAAGGTCGGTCGCATAAGCTCGAAGACGACTGGGCGGTATTTGATCTTGGAGCGCAGCCGCGCAATGCCCGTTGCCACGATACGGCGATGATCTGCGACCATGGACTTGCTCGGCACCAGGGGAAGTGGCGGCGTTTCCCCTCCGCTTGCAGCCTCTTGGACCAGGCCTGCCTCATAAAGTAATTCATATCGCTGAAGCACGAGCTCCTCGTTCCAATAGCGGTCGTCGAAGCCAAAGGCGATCGCTGCCCGCTGTCGGCGCTCGCGTCGCGTGGCCGCGTCGCTGGCTCCGTCAGCCCAACCGATCAAGCGCGGTCGCACAACATCCAGCACCACCGGCGGGATGCCGGAGCGGTGGTCCTCCCACGGGAAATAGTCGTACCAGCTTTGCCACCCGCACTTGGATGAGCCCGTCGCCTGTTCTTTGCTGGTCAAAGCGAGATAGCTGATGGAGATGACGCGCTGCTGGCGTTCGGCGCCGATTCGGTCCCGATCGGCGAAGGTGTAGAGTTGCTCGATGTACCCCAAGGGCTGACCAGTCTGCTGCTCGACCCACCCCCTCAACCCGGATTGCGGCGACCGGTGCTCAAGCGCAAATGGTCCGGAGGGCAGGGTGTCAGCCTGACCGATAGTGAGGAGGCAGGGTTCACTTTCATTTAGGGCCACGACAACGGCGATCAGGTCCACTTTGACTTCGTCCGCCTTGCGGGCTTTGTCTTTCCTCGTTCCTGTTGCCTGATCGTCCATGTTCGTGACCTGAGCTCGGACGCATTAATCGATTTAATTGTAAGCGTGGCTGTTCGCACGTCAACACCGCACAGCCGCATCCCCTTTTTTTGCTCTTCGCACTTGCACAAAAGTGTGCCAAACGCGACACCTTCGGCGAGTAACGCTAGGGAAGGAGGGGGTGGATTGAGCGCAGCTGGTGACCCAAAGGGAATTGCACCACCGGATATTCGGATGCGGAAAGGCAAGACGCCACTCGTCTGCCTGACTGCATATACCACGCCGATCGCCAGTTTGGCCGATCGACACTGCGACATCGTTCTCGTGGGCGACAGCGTCGGCATGGTACTGCACGGCCTCTCGTCGACGCTGGGCGTCAGCCTGGACATGATGATCATGCACGGCCAGGCGGTGCGCCGCGGTCTGGCGCGAGCGTTGATGGTCGTAGACATGCCATTCGGCTCTTATGAAGAAAGCCCTGAGCAGGCCTTCCGCAACGCTACGCGCCTGATGGTGGAGACCGGTTGTGCAGCGGTGAAGCTCGAGGGCGGCCAGACCATGGCCGAGACGATCCGCTTCCTCGCCGTGCGCGGCGTGCCTGTCATGGCCCATACCGGGTTGACGCCGCAGGCCGTCAATACTTTCGGAGGCTACCGGGTCCAGGGGCGGGGAGATGATGCCGAGCGCATCAGGCGCGACGCCGGTGCAGTCACGGAAGCTGGCGCTTTCTCGGTGGTGCTGGAGAAAGTGCCCGAGCCGCTCGCACGGCGCATCACTGCGGAGATCGCCGTCCCCACAATCGGCATCGGCGCCTCGCCCGCCTGCGACGGCCAGATTTTGGTCAGCGATGATATGCTCGGGCTGTTCGGCTCTTTCCGGCCGAAATTCGTCAAACGCTACGCCGAACTAGGCAACCAGGCCGATGCGGCGATTGCGGCTTATGCCGCTGACGTGAGGGAACGGCGCTTTCCGGCGGCCGAACATCTCTACGCCGAGGAGACGAAGGCCGGAGACGTCACATGAGCGTGCCTATCGTTCGAACCGTTGCCGAACTCCGCGCTGTTGCCGCGGGATGGCGTCGCTCGGGCGCCCGTGTCGCCGTTGTGCCGACCATGGGGGCCTTGCATGAAGGCCATCTGAGCCTCGTGCGTGCCGCGCTTCAGAAGGCTGAGCGGGTAGTGGTGACGCTGTTCGTCAATCCCAAGCAGTTCAACAGTGCCGCCGACCTTGCCGCCTATCCCCGGACGGAAAACGAAGATGCTGCCAAGCTTGTGCCGACAGGCGCACATCTGCTCTATGTGCCGGATGCAGACGAGATGTATCCAGCGGGCTTCGCCACGACCGTTTCGGTATCAACTCTCAGCGAGGGCCTGTGCGGCGCCTTCCGGCCCGGCCATTTCGATGGCGTGGCGACGGTCGTGGCCAAGCTCTTCCTGCAGACCGGCGCTGACTTCGCCTGTTTTGGCGAAAAGGATTTCCAGCAGCTGCAGCTTGTCAGGCGCATGGTCCGCGACCTCGATATTCCCATGGCCGTGGTCGCATGTCCAACAGTCCGCGAACCCGATGGTCTCGCGCTATCGTCGCGCAACGTCCGGCTCTCGCCAGCAGAACGCGCCGTCGCGCCAAAGCTGGCTTCGGTCTTGCTCGACACGGCTGAGCGGCTTGCGCGCGGCTCCCCTGTCCTGCCCATGCTTGATGAAGCGCGTGCAGCAATTCTGGCGGCAGGCTATCGCGAGGTCGAGTACCTGGAACTCCGTGACGAAACGGACCTGCAGCCTTTAGCAAAGGTTGACCGACCGGCACGCTTGCTTGTCGCGGCTTGGCTCGGCGACACACGGCTCATCGATAACGTCTCAACATCCCCGGTCGGTACGTGGCCAGGTTCGCGGCGTTCGCTTCAAGTGGAAGCTGCAAAGTAATGCTGGTGATGATGGCGGCCGAATCGTCCGCGCCGCATCGATGCGGGGTCGTTTAGACCCGGTTTCCGCCGCATCGAGCAACATTCGGGAGGTTGCGCAAGGGCCGATGTATCGCGTATTCGAAAACTTCGTCGAGCAACTCTCTGCAAGCGTCGATGCTGTCGATCTCCATGAGGCAATGGCGTCCGCCGCAGCTGGATTCGATTTTCCGCTCTTTGCCTATTTCAGTTACCGGTCCGCCTCCGACCAGACGCCGCGGTTGATTTCGAATTATCCATCATCCTGGACATCAAACTATCTGCAACTGCGCTACCACAGCCATGATCCGGTGATCCTGCGCGGGCTGCAAGGCTGGGATACTTTCGATTGGGGCGTGGATCGACCCCGCCAGTGTCTGCCGGCCTCGCAGCAGGAAATCCTGGAAAAGGCAGCTCACTTTGGCATTCGCGGCGGATTGACCATGTCAATGCATGACTATCGCGGCCGGTTTGCGTCGCTGACCTTCGCTTCCGACCAGTCCCGTCCGCCTCTTTTGCGGTCACTGACACGTTACGAAAAGGCATTGCAGCTGGTCGCAATCAGCTTTCATATACACGCCCGGCGCAGGCTAGCCGAAGATTGCGTAGTGGATGGCATAACGCTGACCCCGCGGGAGTTCGAATCGCTGAAATGGGCGGCGCGCGGTAAGTCGGCCTGGGATATCAGCCAGATCCTCGGCGTTTCTAAACGCACCGTGACCTTCCATCTGGAAAACGCCAAGGCAAAGCTTGGAGTGCGAACCATCAACCAGGGCGTGGCGCGGCTGACTGCTTCCCGTCAGTGGAGATCCTGAGTCCTTTTGTCGGATAGCTGTAAAGGTCTACAGGCTGCATCAATGTCGGCTTTGCTCTTCGATGGCGGGAACACATCCTGCACGGAGGCGACAAATGATGCAGCTGATAACACCTGAACTCTACGGCGAGTTTTCAAACGAGCTCAAAGAAATGCACGGGCTCAGGCATCGGGTGTTCAAGGAAAGGCTGGATTGGGAAGTTCAGACCGAAAGCGAGATGGAAACAGACGCATTCGACAGCCTGAACCCCATCTATTTGCTTCTCAAGGGAGCCGACTGGCGAATTTGCGGTTGCGTCCGTCTTCTGCCGACCACCGGACCGACAATGTTGCGCGACACCTTTCCGATGCTGCTGGGTGAGACTGCGGCGCCCGCGAGTGCCCGCATTTGGGAGAGCAGTCGTTTCGCACTCGATCTCCCTCCATCAGCGCCTAAGGCTGGTGGACTGGCTCAAGCAACCTACGAGCTCTTCGCCGGCATGATCGAATTCGGCTTGGCGAACAATCTCACTCGGATTGTGACAGTTACCGATACGCGCATGGAACGGATCCTGCGTCTCGCAACGTGGCCGTTGTCGCGCATCGGACAGCCGAAGCCGGTCGGTAACACGGAGGCCGTCGCCGGCTTTCTCGAGATTTCCCACGCTAGCCTCTTGCGCATCCGCTGGAAGGGACGTCTGAACGGACCGGTGTTATGGCAACCGGTTCTCGGCCTGTCGGCATAGCGCCTGACGATGCTCAGCCTGACCAATACTCCTGCCCGCGGGCGCTACGAACTGTCGATGCTGACCGGACTGGCGTAGTTGCGAAGGTTACGACCTTCCGGTCAATTCCCCCGCACGGCCTGGCCCGGGAGTTCATCGGCGCAATCCGCAACCCAGCGTGACACGCCGAATGGCGCCGCCCGGCGCAGACACCCGAGTTTTTGGACGTCGTAAAGCCCGGATTTATTGACGCCGTCGAAAAGCAGCGGAACCTTGCACAGGGCAGTCAACGCCTGCAACGCTGGACCTCTCAGCGGTGCCATCTGACAACCCAAAAAAGCCCCGGCGCGGGATCGATGCGCCGGGGCTTTGGGCACGTACGAGCTACACCAACATGTCCACTTATGAACGTGCGCTAATAAAGTGAACGAATGGTGAATCGCGCAATAGGTCGCTGAACGCGGCTCGTATTCATGCTCCCATGTGAGAAGCGTTGCTGGCATGGATCAACGCTGCCGCAGGCCTAAGGGCGCACGCTCAAAGCTGGGCTGAAGCCCGCAGGATCGCGGCTATCGGCGACGGGCCTGGACACGACAAGACTCGTCGCGGAGATGTCCGTCATGCCGCCCCTTTTCGCAACTCGAGGCCGCACAGTGTTCAGACTCGCCCGTAGGGTGACCACGTTTTGTAGCCGGTCCCACCGAACGCCCGCGATGCGCACAGCTGCCCGGTCGCCCTCGTGCTACATTGACGACCGGTGAATGGTGGCTCCGACATGGCCAGGGAGCTGTCACGACGGCCATGGATCCAGCGCTCAGCAAGCATCGAGTTCCTGCTCAAGAAGTTCGGCGATGGGCAGCCGCCGGGCAGCGACTGGTACGGTACACCCTATCAGCCCATTTTAGGCAGGCAGGTTCTTCGGACTTGATCAGAACCAGTTCAACCGCCATATACCGGCCCGGCCGCCAGTCAGGTTGCCCATGGACGAGACCGAACCGGTCGATTGACCCATTTATTCGACTAGCTACGAGCGCCAACTCAGGACGAACTCTCCCGAGCTGTCAGGCGCCTTTGCTCTCCTTCGAGGTGGTATATGAAAGATTCGCGCATTCCCGAGCCAGTCTTGACGGCTATGTTGGAGGGAACCCACATCATCCGTGCTTACCGTGAGCACCTCGGATATTCCGTCGAGGACTTGGCGGTGGCGTGCGGGCTAGCCGCTGAGGAAATCCTGAATATTGAGTCCGGTCTGAGATACCACAAGGGTTATCGAGATCGGATCGCGAAATCGCTGTCAATACCCGTGGGAATTCTTGAGGCGGACATATTGGACGCGGCCTGATCAGGGGGAAGACTCGTTGCCCGTTGGATCTGTCGGGGAGCAGGTCGCGTACGAATCAACTGAATTGGTGTTCCGCTGGCGACAAGATTAATAAAAGAACGGAACCACCGATAAGCGCATGATTCTCCTAAGGTATCATTGCTCATCTGTTGATTTTAGAGGGGCAGCGGCGGCAATGGCGCCTTCGCCGAAGCGCCGGCGTTGCCCCGAGGAGTTGCGCGAGCGATCGACCTCCAGGCTCATAATCAACGCGCCGCTCTAAAGCGGCGGCACGCGCGTTGAGGCGTGGCTCTGCAGAGTTCGGGCGGGCGCCGATTGCACTTTTCCGGCTGGCGCGCAACCTAACCGCCAAGCAGTCGCACCGGCGGAACATTTTCGCGCCAACCCCTGCAATGTGAAGTAGGCCACTGGGGAGCTCGGCTCGTGCGCCGGAACGTGATCGTCGCGCTCTTCCTGGTCGTGACACATCCGCGCGCTGCAGAGCGTCGATGCCAGCTGCTCGGACGCCCAGGCGGATGTAAAAATCCACAGATGCATCCAGGTCATATACTAGCTGCCAACCATATGACCCGCCTTTCGCAAGGCGCCTAGGAAGAGACCGGCATGGATGATGACGTCAATCTTGGCCTGCATCGAGAGGGGCATGCTGGTCCAGTTCTCCAATGGCGAAAGGAAATGTGAGAAAGTGCCATTGACCATACAAGAGCGGGTGACAAGGCCTTGTCTGTCTAACGCGACCACGCCCGTCTGGTCGCCTCGATATCGGATGCCTGCGATCCGCTGGACCTCCGGGTCGCCATCGACCCGCACGTCGAAAACCAGGACACCCTGGCTCCTCGTGGCTATCTCTGCGGCTTTTTGGTTGAAGCTTAGGGAGAGTGAGCGGACGCTTTCGACCGCCATCTGGAAAATCGCGAAATCCAGTTCATCCAACGCCATCAGGCTATTGCGCGCAATATAGGGGTGATTGCAACGACGCACACGGCTTGTTCACAGGTGTCGGCTCACGATCAATCCTTTAGCTGGTTGGCCGCTCGGCCACCGACGGATTCGTGTTCCAGTTCGAACTAATGCTGAAGCGGGGCGCGCGCACTGTCCTTGAACTTGGGCTTTGCACTACCGACGTTGACGAACTCCTTTCCTTTCTCGTTGCTTCGCCAATTCGCGGGTGGCCGGGGCGTCTGCTCTCGATCCCAAATTTCGACAGGTCAGCTTCCTTCCCAGCCAGCCGCGAGGTCGCTTCGCATCTGTCCTTCTAAGCATATGCTTGGGCATGGACATCCACGGACGAGACTCAGCTCCGCTGTCGGGGTCCTGCTGCACCACGACACGTCAGCGCATCAGACTCCCACCGGGTTCACAAAGTTGACTCGCTGGGGTAGGGGGAGCGCAGAGAAATCTCCGGTCGCAGCCTTACCCGGTCAAAACAAGGATACCACAATGAAGACTCTCGTCATCTGCTCCGGCGGATTGGACTCCGTTTCCCTTGCTCACAGCGTGGCAGCGGAGCACGAGCTCGCCGGCCTGCTGTCTTTCGATTACGGCCAACGGCACAGGAAAGAATTGGGCTTCGCCGCTCTCTGCGCGGAGCGACTGAACACTATGCACCAGATCATCAACATCCCCGAAATCGGCCGCGGCCTTTCCGGCTCAGCGCTGACCGATAATGTCGACGTGCCTGAGGGACACTACGCCGAAGACACGATGAAGATCACGGTGGTGCCGAACCGGAACGCCATCATGTTGGCAATCGCCTTCGGTATCGCCGCCGCGAACAAGGCCGAAGCGGTGGCGATGGCCGTACATGGTGGGGACCATTTCATCTATCCAGATTGCCGTCCGGCCTTCATCGAAGCTTTCCAGATGATGCAAGACCGCGCGCTCGACGGCTACGCCAAGATTCGCCTTTATACGCCGTACGTCAACCTCACGAAGGGCGACATCGTCGGGGATGGAGCAAGACACGGAACCCCATTTGCGGAGACCTGGTCGTGTTACAAAGGCGGCGAGCGTCACTGCGGACGGTGCGGGACCTGCGTGGAGCGGCGCGAGGCGTTTCATCTCGCGGGGCACACTGATCCAACCGACTACGAAGACGCCGGCTTCTGGCTTGAGGCGCTGCGGAGGAGGAGCACCTGATGTTCCGCATCACCAAGGAATTCCACTTCTCGGCCTCGCACCAACTCACCTCCTTGCCACCCGATCACCAGTGTGCGCGCCTGCACGGGCATAACTACATCGTCGAAGTGGAGCTTTCGGCGAAGGACCTGGACGCGCACGGCTTCGTGCGCGACTATCACGATCTGGCGCCGCTCAAACGCTATATCGACGAGAGCCTCGACCATCGGCACCTCAACGAAGTGCTGGGACATGAGCAAGTCACGGCGGAATACTTGGCCAGACATTTCTATGAATGGTGCAAGGCACGTCTGCCAGAAACCGCGGCCGTGCGGGTGAGCGAAACCCCGAAAACCTGGGCGGAATACCGGCCGTGACGGACACGCGTCCCGCAATCCGTGTGAGCGAGATATTTGGGCCCACCATCCAGGGCGAGGGAGTGCTCATTGGTTTGCCTACAGTCTTCATCAGAACCGGCGGGTGTGACTACCGGTGTTCCTGGTGCGACAGCCTCCATGCGGTGGACAACCAATTCCGCCACAAATGGGAGATGATGCCAATCGAAACGGTGTGGCAAAGCGTCGTTGGCCTTTCCGGTGGCCGGCCAGTGATGGTGTCGCTGTCGGGCGGCAATCCGGCCATTCAGCCGTTCGGTAAGCTGATCGAGCTTGGCCATGGTGAAGGCTACCGTTTTGCGCTGGAAACCCAAGGTTCGGTGGTCAGGGATTGGTTTGCGGATCTTGACGTGCTGGTTCTCAGCCCAAAGCCCCCGTCAAGCGAGATGAGGACGGATTGGGCTGCATTCGAGGCGTGCATAGAAGCGGCGCAGGAGAAGCCGCAAATCGTGCTCAAGCTCGTTGTTTTCGACGAGAGTGACTATGCCTACGCCAAAGAGGCCGCCGCGCGATTTCCTCGCCTTCCGGTCTATCTGCAACCCGGCAATCACACGCCCCCACGCCTTGGCAATGAAGACGCACCTGTCGACCTGGACGGAATAAACAAACGCATGGAGTGGCTTGTGGAAAAGGTGACACGCGACAGGTGGTTCGAAGCGCGCGTGTTGCCGCAGCTGCACGTTATGCTCTGGGGAAACAAGAGAGGCGTCTAGTCTCGCCTTGTGCGGGAAATGCCGCCTGCGGATCTTCGGTTCGACGGGTCGGCCCCATCTGGCGCGCTGCAGGTTACTTGCGGAGGTGCGTGAGGCCGAGATGGTGTTGGACGCTTCGAGCGCACACCGGAGCGGCTAGGCTGCCGCTCCGGTGTATGGTGGCCGCAACGCTGCAGCCATATATCCATGGCGTGGATGCGCTTCATCGAAACAAACGATTTTATCAACTTTCCAGAATGTCGCATTGACCCTGCGCCGGACACGCATCGATCATCCGCTGCCTCTGTCGCGTGAAAGGGACCCGAAAGGGGAAAATCTTTGCATGAGCTCAGACGTGCGCTGCAAACTGGCCTGGGAATGAGTTGCAGCAGGGCGACGATGTCAAACTCTCCGACCTCTCTTTCACGCATGTGCAGTTAGCGGAGAGTGTCCCCTCTCACAACGGTTGAACGGCTCATTCAGACCAGTCCGCAATGGCACGGCACTTGCTCCCGAGATGGCAGCAGCGTTCGACCGGAGCGCCGCCAGGGACAAGTCTTGAAACGAGCAAGAGGCCGCCCCAGTCCGGTCAGGGAGAGAGACGGTGTTAGCTCCACAAGCCCACGGCCTGAACGCCGGACCTCGTAAGCTCCATTTTGCCCGGCTTTATGTGCAGGTACCTGCCGCAGTCGCCGTTGGCTGTTTGTATCCGGAGGTCTGCGAGAGCCTGAAGCCGCTCGGTGATGCTTTCATCAAGCTCGTGAAGATGATCATCGCGCCTGTCAGCTTCCTGACAATTGCGACCGGCATCGCCGGCATGAACGATCTCAAGAAGGTCGGTCGGGTCACAGGCAAGGCGATGAATTATTTCCTCACCTTCTCGAGCCTCGCATCGATTGTCGGTCTCATCGTCGCAAATGTCGTCAGCCAGGTGCCGGCCTCAACATTGATCCAGCCTCGCTCGATGTTCAGGGGGTGAAGGGCTATGCCACCGAGGTTCACGAGCAATTCGTGACCGGCTTCCTGATGACATCGTCCCGTCAACCATCGTTGGTGCGTTCGCCGAAGGCGACATTCTCCAGGTCCTGATAATCTTCGGAATGGCAATGGGATATTTTACAAAGCACGACGGCAATCAAGTTATATACCGCAGCTGGGAAGAGCAGAAACAGTCAAGCGCCAAGATGAGAATTTTGGCGCTTAAGCTTGATCATGTCGGAGACTTTTGGATGTCTCTAGCGCCCCTGAAGGACCTGCGTCAGCGCTTTGCGCATGCCCACATTACGCTGGTGGTTGGAAGCTGGAACATCGACACTGCAAAACAGTTCGACCTCGCCGACGATTACGTTGCTTTTGATTTCTTTCCGCGCAACCCGAAGGTCGATAGGCGCAAGAAAGCGGCCGACATACGGCCGCTGCTGACCGGCGAGTTTGATCTTGCCATTGATATGCGTGTTCCGGATGAGACAAGGCCCATTTTGCTCGAAGTCCCCGCCAGGCATCGTGCGGCGATAGTTGATCCTTACGCCATGCATCAGATCGATATTGCGATAGCGCCATTCGATCTGAAATTACGCAGAAGCATCTTCTACAAGCTGACCCAAAAAATAGGGGTCGCCGACAAAGTCCCTCGCAGATGGCTTGATTGGTTCGTTGACCGCAAGCAGGTACGTCTTCAGCATGTGTCGGAAATCCTCCTCTTTCTGGTCGCAAAGGCAGGGGCCTATTTCGACGCCGAAAGTGAAGCGGGCCGCCGACAGAGTTCGACAGAAGGCAAATCCCCGATCGTCGTGGCTCCGTTTTCGAATTCCAGCCTGCGGGATTGGCCGATTGAAAATTTTGGCAAACTTGTCGCTGCTCTTTCTACCCGCGGTGAGGTGATCCTCGTCGGCCGTGGCGAAAGCCGGGAAGCGCTTGAGGAGGTCGCGATGATAGCTCGCGACGGTGGAGCCGCGGACATTCGAACGGCTGTCGACTTGTCAGAATTGGAATTCAATCATCTCGTCAAATCGGCCGCACTCGTGGTGTCGAACAATTCGGGCACTGGGCATGTCGCTGCCCAGCTTGGCCGCCCTACTGTCGGCATTTTCACCGCGTCACATCTACCGGAAATCTGGGGGTTTCGTGGTCCCCTGGTCAGCATGCTTATGAGCGTTATTGAATGTCGCGGATGTGGTCTGGACAAAGTGCGGCGCTGTCCGGTCAAAGTCCGCTGCAAGTTCGACATCACGCCCGATCTGGTGATTGCCGAGGTAGACGCCTTGATGAATTATTGTAAGGGGCGGGACAAACTTTTTGTGGCTCTGGGCGGTGCGGCCAGCACGAACATCGCGCGCGGGGAGGCAGCCTAGGGCGTGTGGACTCTCCAGATTCCCTTTTTGGCGGTAGCATGATTCAAGACTGCTTTTGGGGCGAGTGACGTGGCGTGGGATAGGACGTCGCCGCTGATCATCGGGCGTCCTGATCAGAAGGGATCGACGGGCCGCGATAATCGGATGTTCGTCGAGGCGGTCCTATCGATTGTGCGAATGGGCGCCCCCTGGCGCGATCTTCCCAATGTATTCTGCGATCAACAGCGTATTCCGCCGCTTCAGTCGATGCAGCAGCAAGGATATTTGGTGGGGCATCTTCGAGGCGATGTCCCGATGATCCGGACTTTGAATTATCGATTCCACCATCGTCCGAGCCCACCAACATCCGGCTGGGGCCAAAAAAAGGGGGAAGATCAGGCCCTTGGTCGCTCCCGCGGCGGCCTGAGCACCAAGATACACATGGCCGTTCGCCGGTTGGGGTGCCCTGTGCGGTTCACGCTTACTGCGGGGCAAAAGGGCGATGGCGCCGCAAGCCGCAGCCTTGATCGAAAGACTGTCCGCCGGACCTGGTCATGGCCGACACCGCCTATGACGCCGACTATTACGCCAAGCCATCGCCGCTTACGCCAAGCCATCGCCGTCAAGCATGCAGTTGCTGTCCTACCCAACAATCCATCACGCTCACTCAAATATCCGCTGGACAGGCAACTCTATGCCCAGCGTCACACTCGTCGAGTGCTACTTCTCCTAGCTCAAGCAGTTCCGCGAGTCGCAACCCGCTCCGACATTCTCCAGGTCCTGTCCTTCCCGGCATCGCTCTGGCGATGTTCGGAGAGAGGGGCACGCCTGCCCTTTCTTTGCTTCAGGTGCTCGTCGCGCCGGTGTTCAAGATGGTCGGCATTCTGGTGAGGGCCGCGCCTGTCGAGGGCGCGCGCGCCGGGCGTTCGGTCGTAGGCCTGATCATCCCGGCCGGACATTCATTCAAATAAAGCTCGCCGCCTCTTGATGCGATCTACGGCTCAACCCTTGCCTCCATATGTCGATGGATGGCAAATCCAGGTGAACGATCAGTGTATTGTCTTCGGCTTCTGCCCGCGCCACCTCCACCACGCGTTCATAGACCTCGCCGATACAGCTGCCCTGAATGGTCGTGGGCGCTCCCGGCCCGTTCTCGGGCGCCCAAAGGCGTATCGTCGTGGCTGGAATGGAAGGGCGGAGCGAAATGGGTGGATGCCCGCTTTGCGCCCCCATTATGGTCGTTGTGATAGACTCTTCTGCATCGCATTGAACTGTATCTCTATCCACAGCGTGGATGCGTCTCATCGAAACAAACGATTTTATCAATCCTCCGGAATCTCGCATTGACGACAGCACGTCACAGTCACTGACCACCCGCCACCACTATCGTGTGACGACTGCGAAAAAAGAGCCCGAAAGGAGAAAATCTTTCCATGAGCTCAGACGTGCGATGGAAGTTGTGCTGGGAAAAAGAGTTGTAGCTGGCCGACCATTTCGAACTCTCCGACTTCTTCCGAAAGACCTATGGACCGACTGGGGTCTTCAACGCAAAGCCATTCGAAGGCGGCCGAGACGTTTGACGGCGGTCCACTTTGCACTTCCGAGATGATCGATGTGCCGGCGCAAAATGGGTTCCGGCAACGTTCTTCGCCATCGACGCCTACGCCGCAGACCACGTCTATAATCCAATTGGCATTGGTGAAGTGCACAAGCCTGATCAGGGACGATTTTCGCGACGCGGGTGGCAGAGGCATAGGGCCACGCCACCTCAAAACGCATTACTATGGAAAGGAACAAAATGGCTGATCAACTCGAAACGGAAATCATTGCCACGATCAAGAACCGCCTCCAATCGGAGAGCGACGAGGGAAAGAGTGCGTCCATCATCGGCGAAATAACGACTGCCACGGAACTGACCTCGCTCGGAGTCGATTCGCTGGGTCTGGCGGATCTCCTCTGGGATGTGGAGCAGGCCTACGACATCAAGATCGACATGAACGCGGCCGACGCCTGGTCGAATCTCAAGAATGTCGGCGACATGGTGGAAGCCGTCCGCGGTTTGCTCGCGAAGGAGGTCTGATTGGACAGGCGGGTCGTCATTACTGGGATGGGTGGGCTTTGCGGCCTAGGCAACAACGCCGCCTCTATCTGGAAAGAGATGCGCGAAGGCCGCTCCGCCATCCGCCCGATGGTCACTTCCGAGCTTCATGGGATGAAGGGCACTGTCGGTACCGAGATCAAGGAGCTGCCGAAGCACGACATCGGCCGCAGCCAGCTCGTCTCCATGGACCGCCTCAGCTTGCTCGCTGTGCTTGCAGCGCGCGAAGCCATGCAACACGCCGGACTTTCCTGCGACGAGGGAAATCCGTATCGCTTCGGCGCGGCAGTAGGCGTCTGCGGCTGGGGCTGGGGAACGGTCGAAGAAACCTACCGCGACCTCTTTTTGGACGGTGCGAGGCGTGTGGGCATTTACACTGCACCAAGGGGGTTGCCGAGTGCCGCTGCCAGCCAGGTCAGCATGAGCCTAGGCCTGCGCGGCCCGGTCTTCGCCGTCGCCTCCGCATGCGCATCAGCCAACCATGCGATCGCTTCGGCGGCGGATCAGATCAGGCTCGGCCGGGCCGACGTGATGCTTGCCGGAGGCGCCGAGGCGCCACTCGTATGGCTTCAGATGAAGGCATGGGAAGCAATGCGCGCGCTCGCTCCGGATACCTGCCGGCCCTTCTCCGCCGACAGGAAGGGAGTGGTGATAGGTGAGGGTGCGGGCATGGCCGTGTTGGAAAGCTATGAGCATGCCGCGGCGCGCGGTGCCACAATGTTTGCTGAGATCGCAGGCATAGGCCTTTCCAGCGATGCCTTCCACATCGTCGCGCCGTCTGTCGAGGGGCCGGAGGCCGCGATGCGCGCTTGCCTTGCCGACGCCGGGCTGAATGCCGAGGACGTGGACTACCTCAACGCCCACGGCACCGGCACCAAGGCCAACGATCAGACCGAGACGGCGGCGATCAAGCGCGTCTTCGGAGACTATGCCTATTCGATGTCTGTCTCGTCCACCAAGTCCATGCACGCGCATTGCCTCGGCGCGGCGAGCGCACTTGAAATGATCGCCTCCGTAATGGCGATCCAGGAGGGCGTCGTGCCGCCGACCGCCAATTATCGCGAGCCAGACCCCGATTGCGATCTCGACGTCACGCCCAACGTGGCGCGCGAGCGCAAGGTGCGCGTGGCAGTGAGCAACGCCTTCGGCATGGGCGGCATGAACGCAGTCCTGGCGTTCAAGCAGGTGTAGAAGCCATGCGACATGCCTCCAATAACTCTATCTCTCATTTCCAAATGTTTGCCGGATGATGATTGTGAAGGACGTGGCCTTGGACCGCCTCGGTAAATGCGCCAAGTGGCAGCGGAAGCTGGACGAGCCGGGGCCCGTTTTTGCAAAATTCTCAACTGTTGAAGCGACGTGGACGTACCGCTACCGGGAAGACTAAGCGAGGCCCTTCGAGTTCGGCTCGATGGCCTGTCCAAAGCTGCACCCGATAATGTCTGGAAGGCGCAGGGCCGCCAGTGACCGCTTCCGTGCGAAGCCGGTCCTTAGAAAGGGAATCGATAAATGTTCGATCTGACCGGCCGCAAGGCGCTCGTCACCGGAGCAAGCGGTGGAATCGGCGAGGCCGTGGCGCGGGCGCTGCACGCGCAGGGCGCAACTGTCGGCCTGCACGGCACGCGTGTCGAAAAGCTCGAGGCGTTGGCTGCCGAGCTTGGCGGGCGGACAAGACTGTTTCCGGCGAACCTCTCGAACCGCGACGAGGTCAAGGCGCTGGGCGCAAAGGCGGAAGCCGAACTCAAAGGCGTCGACATACTGGTCAACAATGCCGGCATCACCAAGGACGGGCTTTTTATCCGCATGTCGGACGCGGACTGGGACGCGGTACTTGAGGTCAACCTGACCGCTGCGGTCCGGCTCACCCGCGAACTGACCTATTCGATGATGCGCCGCCGCAACGGCCGCATCATCAACATCACCTCCGTGTCCGGTGTAACCGGCAATCCCGGCCAGGCGAACTATTGCGCGTCAAAGGCTGGCATGATCGGCATGTCGAAATCGCTGGCGCAGGAGATCGCGACACGCGGCGTGACAGTGAACTGCGTGGCGCCGGGCTTCATCGAATCGGCCATGACCGACAAGCTGAACGACAAGCAGAAAGAAGCGATCATGGCCGCGATTCCGGCCAGGCGCATGGGCACGGGCGTGGAAGTCGCCTCGGCTGTGGTCTACCTGGCCTCGAACGGGGCCGCCTACATCACCGGCCAGACCATTCATGTGAACGGCGGAATGGCAATGATTTAGCGTGAAAAGTTAGTACGCCCCGATGACGGGTTTCAACAGTGGAGGAAGGATGCCACCCAAGATAGCAGTCGGTTGGTCTGGCAAATGACGAGCGGGTCGGTCGGGCAACTGGCCGGGTCGAGGCCTCGTGATCAAGGCCGCCTTCGGCGGAGATTTAGATCAAGATCTTTGAAACGCATGTCTTTTCCTATCCATAGCGCGGATGCATTCATCGAAACAAACGATTTTGCCAATTCTGCGGAACATCGATAGTTTCAAAGATGTATCCAAAAGGTAGTTATCGATGTTTGTATTGGCTCGGAGCAGTATTGTCTGGTGTACGCCCTCCGGTGTGCTCGGACACAGCGGAGTCGCATATTCATTGCGGCTAGTTTCTTCGGTGACCTGCGCAAGATACATCGAGCCTGCTCGATGCGACAAGTGTACACCTGCTAGGCGCTTCCCCAACAAAACAGCAACAAAGATGAGGTCTTTCCATGTGCTCTGACGTGCGGTGGAGGTTGTGCTGGGAAAATGAGTTGCAACAGTCCGACCATGTCGAACTCTCCGAGTTTTTCCAAAAGACCTACGGACCGACTGGGGCCTTCAACGCAGAGCCATTCGAAGGCGGCCGTAGCTGGGCCGGTGCGAGGCCGGAGCTCCGCGCAATCTCTTATGACGCGCACGGCGTAGCGGCTCATATCGGTATACTACGCCGCTTCATCAAGGTTGACGAGGTAGACCTCCTAGTGGCGGACCTGGGGTTGTACGGGGTGCGTCCGGATCTTGAGGGACAAGGGATCGGTCATACAATGCGCCTCATCTATCCAGCAATGCAGCAGCTTGGGGTTCCATTCGCTTTCGGTACCGTGCGGCACGCCATGCGGAATCATCTTGAAAGGCTCTGCAGAGACGGCCAGGCGGCGATTGTGTCGGGCATTCGCGTGCAATCCACTCTCGCAGATGTGTATCTCGACCTGCCGCCCACGCGCGTCGAGGACGTGCTCGTCGTGGTTGTGCCGATTGGACGCTCGATGCGCGAGTGGCCATCCGGCAGCCTGATCGTTCGGAACGGTCCGGAGCTATGAAACATCTTGAAGTGTCGGGTGATCGCGCAGAGGGCACCAGAGTCGCGGGTTTTTGCAGCGCTACTCTCGGACTGAATACGCGTTCCCATTCAAGTTTGCTGTGGATGATTAAGGCTGAATTAACATGCAAAAATCTGAGCACCTGAATCGGTCCGATCGCGAGGTTCCGCGCGCACGGACGTTCAGGACCTGAATCGCCGTCACTCTGAAATCGACAAGGCATCGCCTATCCCAAAATCGGTGCGTGACGTTGCATAAGGTCCCCCGTTTTCCGATGTGCGGGAACGACTTCCAGTCTCACCTTGAGGCGACGAAATAAGGGGGGCAGCAATGGTGGCTGGCGAACCCAATGACGTGCGCGTCAAGCGTTGCGGTGGGGGATGGGTCGTTCATATTGTTGAGGACGGCAAGCTGACAGCTCTTCGGTTCAAGACACAGTCTCCCGCCGAAAATTTCGCCGATGGCCAACGAGGCAGGCTCGGCCTTGCTGCCAAACCACCGATCGACGAACGCTGATATGTGACCGCATTTAGAGTTCGAGGGCTGGTGAGGGCTTGGCGCCGGTGGGAAACAATTTGCCGAAGGCCCACTTCAATGCTGCTTGCGCCCGTTCGGCTGGCCATATTCGCGATGATGGTTGGCACTGCTGCCGATGCGGAAGACGAGTATGTGGCCTCCTGATCGACACGGAGGCAAAGATCATGAAAACCCAATCCGAGATCGAGGATGGGCGCTGTGGGTGAGCCAGCCGACGGAGATGATCCACCCCGGTCGGCGCGATCGCCGCGACCGTGTCGGCACCCGCGGGCCCACAGGTACCTCCCGCGCTCCGCTCCGCCGGCCGCGTGGAGGCGCTCCGCTACGCGCGGGTCCCTCCTGTGGACTCCGGGACCGAGCCACACTCCATCAACCAAGGGGGGCAGTTTTAAGTGTCGCTGAGGGGCGCATTGCCTCAAGGAAAATGTTACCAATAGTGTCGCTGTTCCGAATGGGATGGTCAGGTGTTGTCATCCCGATTCGGAGGATGGATGGCAAGGCGGATCAGCATGGCGACACGGTCGGAATTGGTGGAAGCAATTGTCGAGCGGTATCGATCGGGGAGCCGAAGCGATAAGCGCCTCATCCTCGATGAGTTCGTCGCGGTGATCGGTTATCATCGCAAGCATGCGATCCGAGTGCTCCGTCAACGCGCGTCGAAGATACCTGGCAACAAGAGGCACAGCCTTCGCTATGGCGGCGATGTTCGCGAAGCGCTCGTGGTGTTGTGGGAGGCATCGGAGCGGCTGTGTTCCAAACGGCTGCGGCCGTTCATACCTGTCTTGCTGCCAGCGCTTGAACGGCATGGCCGGCTAGAGCTCGATGCCGCGCTCCGCGGCAAGCTGCTGACAATGAGCCCGGCGACCTTGCGGCAAGCGCCGACAGGAAGGCTGCACCGCCTCACACCGACGCTTGACTTGTCCCAGCTATTCGCTTTGTGCGCTATGTCGCGGCCCTGACACATCGGAAGTCCGACAGCCGGTTCAGAGACACTTGATCTCGATACCGTATTTCTTCAGCGCGTATCCAATCTGGCGCGGCGTCAATCCAAGCAGGCGCGCTGCCTTTGCCTGTACCCAGCCGGATCTTTCCATGGCCGCGGTGAGACGCTCGCGATCGGTCATCTTCGCGTCGCTTCCGAGGCCTACCCTAACAGGCACTGATAGTGCCTGCTCGCTGTCAACAGACGCGGCCGCGACGGCGGGCGAAGCAAAACCACCAGACGATTGCATGGCAGGGTTCAGTGGCGATGGTGCCATTGGCTCCGATTTCGGCGCTGTCTCCTTCGATGTATTCTTCCATAGCATCGCGGAAAGACATTGGCCGTGGCAGCAGTCAAAGTCCTTTCTGACGATTGACGCTCCCGCTGCCAGGGTCGCTGTCCGCTGCACGCAATTTTCAAGCTCGCGGACATTTCCGGGAAAAGCACAGTTCATCAGCACTTCAGTCGCACTTGCATCGAAGGCCAGCGTACGGCCGTTCTCGTTGTTGAAATTCTTGAGAAACTCAGCGGCAAGAAGCGGAATATCACTGCGCCGTTCGCGCAACGGCGGCACCAGCAAGGGAACAACGCTGATGCGATAATAAAGGTCGGCGCGAAACTCGTTCTTTGCAACAGCGTCTTCCAGGTTCCTGTTCGTGGCGGCAATCACGCGAACGTCGACCTTAATCGTCTGGTTGCTGCCGACGCGCTCGAACTCCTGCTCCTGCAGCACGCGCAGCAGCTTTGCCTGGAACGAGGCCGAAATCTCACCGATCTCATCCAGAAACAACGTTCCCTTGTCGGCGAGCTCAAAGCGCCCCTTGCGCGAGTTGAATGCACTGGTAAAGGCACCCTTTTCGTGACCGAACAGTTCGGATTCCAAGACTGTCTCGGGAAGCGCTGCGCAATTGAGCTTGATGAACGGCCGCTTGGCGCGCCCCGACAGCTCGTGAACGGCCTTGGCGACAAGCTCCTTGCCGGTCCCGGATTCGCCGCGCAGCAAAACGGTGCTGTTGGACCTGGCTACTAACGCGACCTTCTCAAGCAGCCCGCGCAGCGCCGGGCTGTCGCCAATGATGCCCTTGACGTGAGCCCTTTTTCGCTCCTGCCCAGGCTGCTTGGGCTCGCCGAATTGCGTTTGCAACCGGATTTTCTCAGCCATCAGTCGCTCGCGGTCGGACGCGAACAGGCGATGCAGCTTCACTGTCTGTCCAACCAGATTGGCGATTGTGGTAAGGAGGCGGAGGTCGTAATCGAGGAGGGAAGCTGATTTGTTGTCCAGGATGCGGTCGATGGTCAGCGTGCCTACGACGTTCGCATCGACGCGAATGGGTACGCCGATGAACGACACTTTGATGTTGTCGGACGCCCCGAGCACGTCCTTGTCGGCGGCGTTGAAGGCCGGATCCACCGCTATGTTCTCGGCGACGAGCGCCATGCCCGTCGTTATGATCTGGTCGATCGCCGTCCGTGGCAGATGCTTCCGGTAGCGCTCATCGCTGCCTTCGCTCCACCCGGCGCCGACGGTCATGTCCGGTATGCCGGCACCGTCGAAGAGCGAGATGATGCCGTGCCGCACCTGCACCAACGATGGCAGGAGATCGACGACGTTGGCCAACGTGGCTTCGAGCCCAGAGGGGGCGGTGAGTGCTTTCGATGTTTCGAAGATGTCTGGCGCCCTCTCGCGCAACGGCACTATATGGACCACGTGATTCGCCTCGGACTTTGAATTAGGCCTCTTCATTTTTGGAAGCGATATGCAGCGTGACGAGATCTGCCTGGCACTTTGCTCGGAGTTGCGGGTATCGTGTTAGATGTGATCATCCATCTCGCGCCATGCATTCGTGGGCGCCTCGGCCTGGCACGCGGGGCTTCATTGGAGCACGAAAAGGCGTTGAGGAAGATAGTCGTGACGATTGATCCGCCAGCGAGACAGACGTCTGCTGCCGGCTGTTCGCCAGCAATGAGATTGCCGCCGAGATGATCGTTAATGTCGGTGCCAGTCACGCCCGGGCCGCGGGCAAGTGCGGCCCTGGCAAGTTGGGGCGGCGTCATGCGGTCGATCGCAAAGCTGAGCGACGCTTGACGCATGGCTTTCCTTTCTCTTCCATGAAGTGCGGGTCGTCGTTCTCGGCTGACTGGCTTCCGCCGCGCAGCAATCATTCGTTGTTAAACGAGACCGGAATAGGGGAGGTGAGTCAACCAAACTCCCACTGCTTTTCTTTCATCGATGAAACGAAATTAGCCTCTCATGATAGTATCTTATCAGTTCTCAGATGTTTTCCGGCAGATAGATCTCAAACGGCAGAAAAGTCTGCCCAAGCGTCTCCGAAGTGCCGACAGTGATGGCCTGGGCCATCAGCGTCATCAGTTCCTGGCAAAGCCGGCGCTGGGGCGTGGCGACCGACATCGTGATCATGCCATCTGCGAGTGCTGCCCGTGACTCCGGCGTGATCTCGTTAACGATCGCGACGAGACCCCGGCGTTCGCCTTCTTCACGGAGCGCGGAGATCGCTCCCTCCATACCTCCGCCGGCCACATAGAAGCCGGTGAGTTCGGGTTCCCGTTGCATGAGATCCAGCGTGGCCTCGTAGGTGATCTGCCGTGCCTCAAGGTTCACGAGCGGATCGAGCAGCTCGAATGTCGGTGCATTCTCACGGAAATAGGAGCGAAAGCCGACCTCCCGCAGCTCCTGGCCCTGAAAACGGTGGCTGCCGACAAAAACCGCCACCTTGCCGGGCCGTCTTGCGACCTTTGAAAGCATCCACCCTGTCGTCCGCCCGACCTTGCGATTGTCGAGGCCGATGTAGCCCTCACGAACACCTTCGGCGAAATCGGAGAGCAGCGAGAAAACGGGGATGCCTTTTGCCTTGAGTTCTTGGACGGCTGCGGTGATCGCCGGATGGTCCGGCGCCACCATGGCGATCGCGTGGCAGCGCGCGCCGAATTTCTTGATCAGTGGAATAAGGTCGCACGGCATGTGGGATGGCGCGAATTCGATGAGCGGAGTGCCATGGAAGCACGTCGCCGCGTTGACCGCTGTTTCGACCTCACGCGCGAAGCCCTGGTAGAAGTGGTGAGTCGGTTTTCTCAGGATGAAGCCAAGCCGATAGTGCGGTAGGTCCCGCTGCAGGCGCTGCTTGATAAGACCTGCGGCGTGATATCCGATGGCCTGTGCCGCCGCTAAGACCCGATGCGCAGTCTCCTCCCGCACCGGATGACGAGCATTCAGAACTCGGTCAACGGTGGCAACACCGACCCCGGCTTCCCGGGCGATATCAGCAATTGTGGGTCGCTTCGCCATTGTCCGAGTCTGATTAAAACGACATCAGGAAGAAACCCGGTAATGATAAGTTTCAGTAAAATCTATCATTCCTGCATCAATCCTGTTCGCTATCGGAATTCTTGTCGTGGCGCGGTGCGAGGTAGAAGCCGAAACGTGGACCACGCGCCTTCCGACCGTCTTCGACATCATCGATGCCCATAGATCATTGATTCCACTACGCCAACATCGCTTGGTTGCGTAGAACGTGGGCGAATTGTTCAGCCGGGCCGACGAGAGCTGATCGTGGTGGGGTCCGATCGAGCTCCGCGGTCGGTTCCACCAACCGTCGCAATCTTCGTAAGCATTAAGCGCATCATCGATGACTTGTGTGTCGTGACTGGTACGAGACCTTCGCAAGGCGCACATGATTCTGTACTCACTACATTTCGGGATTTTATCTGCCCGCGAGAGGCCGTTTGGAGCCCGCGGCTCGATTGTCCGACGTCTGCGAGCAGCCGGGCGATTCAACCGGTAACGATGCTGCCGACTTGCTCGGCGCGGGCGCTATTGATGGCTGGCCGGTTGATGTCTCGGCAGGCTGGTGGCCGCAGAAGGCAGCTTTTAATTGCGCCTGATCCAATTCGCCTTCCCAGCGGGCGACGACGAGCGATGCCACCGCGTTACCGACCAAATTCGTCAGTGCCCTGCATTCCGACATGAAGCGATCGACGCCAAGGATCAGCGCCATTCCAGCAACCGGAACGGCCGGCACTACGGAGAGCGTAGCGGCCAAGGTGATGAAGCCGGCACCTGTGACACCTGCTGCACCCTTTGAGGAAAGCATCGCGACGAGCAGCAGAAGGACCTGATCGCTAACTGACAAATCGGTATTCGTCGCCTGCGCGATGAAAAGGGCCGCGAGGGTCATGTAGATATTGGTGCCATCCAGATTGAAGGAATACCCGGTCGGGACGACGAGGCCCACGACCGAGCGCTTGGCGCCTGCCTTTTCCATTTTCTCCATCAGAGAGGGCAACGCGGCCTCGGAGGAGGACGTTCCGAGGACCAGCAGCAGCTCTTCCTTGATGTAGCGGATCAGAGAAAAGATCGAGAAGCCGTTGTAGCGACAGACTGCACCGAGAACCCCGAACACGAAGAGCAAGGCGGTGACATAGAAGGTCCCGACCAGCATCGCAAGGTTGGCCACCGAGCCGATGCCATATTTGCCAATCGTGAAGGCCATTGCTCCGAAAGCGCCTAACGGCGCGGCTTTCATCAGGATGCTGACCAATTTGAAAACGGGTGCAGTGAGGTCCTGAAGGAAGGAAACAACCGACTTGCCCCTTTCTCCTACCATCCCCAGCGCGATGCCGAAGAGGACGGAGAAGAACAGCACCTGTAGAATGTCGCCTTCCACAAAGGCGCCGACGATCGTGGTCGGGATCATGTTCATCAGGAAGCCGGTCACGGACTGCTCGTGGGCCTTTGAGGCATAGCCATTGACGGCCTGGACGTCGAGCGAGGTCGGATCGATGTTGAGGCCGGCGCCAGGCTGAATAACATTACCGACGATGAGCCCGACGATAAGCGCGAGCGTCGAGAAGGTGAAGAAATAGACCATCGCCTTGCCCGCAACACGGCCGACCTTCTGAAGATCGCTCATGCCGGCAATCCCAGTCGCCACGGTCAGAAAAATAACGGGCGCGATGATCATCTTGACGAGCTTGATGAAGGCATCGCCGAGCGGCTTCAGGTTTTCTCCGATTTGCGGATAAAAATGGCCAACTGCAACTCCGAGAATGATTGCGACAAGCACCTGTACGTAAGGCTTGGCACAAAAGGTCTTGCGGGGTGCGCGGTTTGCGCTGGGCGCCAGCGGGGTCAACATGTAAGTTTCCTCTCCCTGACCGGTTTGGGGCGGGCTCTTCCTCTCTTCCCGCGGCTTCTCCCATCGCGGCGCTCCGGTCGAACGCTGCTGCGTTCTTGGCGCAAGAGCCGTGCCAAGCCAAGAAAACCTCGAAATCGCCGGGATCTCAGGTACTTTCTACAATTGTGCAGCAAGATTGTGCGGTTTTCCGCACTGATCGCCTTCCCTGCTGGCGGAATTCCGCACTATGGGTCGTCAATGGTCGGTCTGAAGAATGCGATGGCAGAAGAAGACATTGGCAGGGGCGCCTTCCAGCGCGCCCTCTCCGGCTTGCAATTCTTTGTGCGGTCGCTCTGCTCGTCGTCTTTGCAACGGGCCGCATCGCCGGCACCAGAGCGGAGTCTGCCCTGCGCGACCGTGCTCTTGCCGGGTTCCCGCTTGCAGCCGACCAGTTTGAAAGGGAAGGTCGAGAAGCAGCGAGTGATTCCGCTGGTCCTCCCACGCGACGATGCGGTTCAGGAGATGCTCGCAGTCCGAGCACCTGCCAACGAAGCCGCGCTTGATGACAAGCTTCGCGCCATCGCGCGCCATGCCGGTTTCTTAAACGTTAGGGCATAGCGGCTGCTGCGAGCAATGCCGGCGAGCCGACCAGTTTCGTCGGCAGGGTTTACCGCTTTCGCCACCACTTCACCGAGGCGGTGGCGGATAGCGCGGCTATGCAACATACGCTCGGCACCGGTTAGCGCGGCCTGGGCCCTATCTGTCGAGCCGGTTCGATGGGCCGGAGGGGCCGCTCGGTGTGATTGTGGTGAAGGTGTAGCTCGACTGGGTCGAGTCGCGTTGGCTGGAGTGCGGCTTCGTGGTGTTCACGAGCGATGAGCGCGGAGTGGTTCTTGCCACGAGCGTGTCCCAATGGCGTCTTGGCGCTCTCTCGCCGCTTTCCAAAAAAGGGGGACTCAACCGCTCGCGATCATCTACAGTTACCGGGCGCGACTTCCGAGTCGGTGCCACTTTCCCGCCACGGCGGCAACCTGGTTACCGCAAGTCCTGAGAGTCGATCAGCCGGTTTCGTTGCGGTTTCGCAGAACTCGGCAAAGCAGTTCCGGGCTGGCGCATGTCGTTCCCGCCAACACCGAATCTCCTCGACGGTCATGACAGCCCGCTGACCACGCTGCTTGCCCTCGTTCTCGTGGGATTCTTCGGTTTCATCATTGTCCGACGGCGGGCGACCCGGCATCGGCGAAGTGCTTGTGCTCCTGAATGCGGAACTGGAGCATCGCCTTGAACTGCGCACGGCGGAGTTCCAGCGCTCGAACGACGCGCTCGCCGGTGAGATCGGCGAGCGAGAAAACGCTGACGCAAGAGTGCGCCGCTTGCGCGATAAACTCTGCCAGGCGAACCGCTTGTCAATCCTGGGACGGATAACGGCCCGGGGTCGGCCGGCCTGCCGCGCCGCCGACCGCCAGCCCCAAGTGGTGAACGGTCCGGCGAGTCTCTCCGCGACAGCCCCGTCCTTAAACCGTTCGGCAAATATCCGTTTTCGGCAGAGGGGTGTACTACAGACGAAGCGTCTTGGGACAAGCTCAATCGTCTTGGCCGCACACGGAGGACATCATCGGGATCGTCGTCGCGGCCGCGCTCATGGCCGGCTGACTTGGGTCGATGCTGCGTGCTGCGGCCGTAAGGCTCCGCTGGGATTAGCAGTGACGTACAACGAGAGGGTTCAGGTCAACGCCCTGGAACCCGTGTCACTAGCTATCCATGACGTGGATGCCTTTCATCGAAACATACGATTTTACCGATGTTACGGCACGTTGCATAGAAAGAATTCAAGGATGTAAGCCTTAGGGAAAGTCGTTGATGTTTGCGTCGGCTCCGAAGAGCATTTTCTGGTGCGCCGAATTCCAGCCTAGGCGCGCGTCCATCGCGGCCAGGCACTTCCTCGATCGACGCAAGCTACATCGCATTGGCGCAGCACGACAAGCTCCCCCGAATTGCGCAGGCGCTTGCCTCAAAGGCAGCAGCAAAGCTGAGGTTTGTGGTGTTTTGGAAAGAGGCAATTTAGATGCTTGTTGATGGCTCAAGGATGGATCGGTTCGTAATTTCTCGACGGCGCGAGGGTCTCGGTGATTGCCTGTGGTCTCTCGCGTCGGCATGGGACTACGCACATCGGACGGGACGGGCTTTAGCAATAGATTGGCGCGGCTCTTGTTACCTCGACAATCCGTTTGCGAATGCCTTTCCGGCTTTCTTCAAGCCAATTGAAGAGATCGGTGGTGTACGGGTCATTTGCGATGACGAGATCAACCACGTCTCATTCCCCGGTCCCTTCTTCCCGTCGTGGTGGAACAAGCCATCCATCGACTGCGTGTACCGTCCGGATGAACAGATTTTCCAAGAACGCGACGAGCTTAAGGAACTTTTCCAGGCCCAAGATGATTGTGAAGCCAACACGGTAGTGTGTGATGCTTGCTTGATGTGGCGCTGCGATGAGCAAGCCGAGCGAACGATATTTCGGAGCATCACACCGAGGGCCGAAATTGAGGATCGGATTGAAGCGCTCTACCAGGAACACTTTGCCGGGCACAGCATAATTGGGGTCCATGTCCGCCACGGCAACGGCGGAGATATTATGGATCACGCACCTTACTGGGCTGATCCAAAGGTTGCCTTAGAGCAGGTATGCACTGCCATTCGTATGGCCACAGCGCAACCGCATCCAAGGCCTGTAAGGGTGTTCTTGTGTACAGACAGCGCCCAGGTTGTTGATCACTTGTCGGGCGTATTTCCCGAACTTTTCACCGTCCCAAAACGCTTCAAAGCGGATCAGGCCGGCCCCTTAAACAGTGCAGCACTGGGCACTGACGGGGGTTTTTCCGCTCTCGTTGATATGTACCTCCTCGGTAGATGCGACACTGTAATTCGCTTTCCTCCGACTAGCGCCTTCTCCCGCTATGCCCGCCTCTTCGTGCCACGAATTATCGAATTCGATTTGAATGACCCGCGTCGTTTGATCTTGATTGATAACTCTTTCGACCGTTCCCCGACCCCATGAAGGGGTTGGCATCCCGCTCGAACTCTCCCTTGCCTTCGCGCAGAGGCCCCGTTCGCCCTGCCCAATGCGCCCCTTTCTCGCCACGCAATCCCGCCGCAGGCGAGCATTTTCTTCGGCGCGTCAAAATCAAAAGGATTCAAGCTTGTCAAAGAGAAAAGTCGCTTTAATCACCGGGGTCACGGGGCAAGATGGTTCCTACCTCGCAGAATTGCTTTTGGAAAAGGGCTATTCTGTGCATGGGATAAAAAGACGATCGTCTCTTTTCAATACGGGCCGCATAGACCATCTCTATCATGATCCTCATGAAAGTGGCGTTGATCTTACACTTCACCACGGGGACATGACAGACTCGTCCAGCCTTACGCGGGTCATCCAACTGGTTCAGCCGGACGAAATTTACAATCTGGCAGCTCAGAGCCACGTTGCAGTCTCCTTTGAACAACCAGAATACACCGCGAACTCGGACGCGTTGGGTGCGCTGCGTATCCTCGAGGCAATTCGGATCCTGGGGCTCGTCGAGCATACGCGCTACTACCAAGCCTCGACGTCTGAGCTCTACGGGCTGGTGCGGGAAACGCCACAGACCGAGACGACACCGTTCTACCCCAGATCACCCTACGCTGTTGCCAAATTGTATGCTCACTGGATCACCGTAAATTATCGAGAAGCTTACAATTTATACGCGTGTAACGGCATTTTATTTAATCATGAGTCACCCGTGCGCGGAGAAACATTTATAACGCGCAAAATCACGCGCGCCCTAGCGCGGATTAAGCTTGGAATGCAGCCGACTCTATTCTTAGGCAACCTTAATGCTCGTCGCGATTGGGGGCACGCTCGAGACTACGTCCAGATGCAGTGGTTGATGCTGCAGCAGGAGCAAGCTGAAGACTTTGTGATCGCTAGCGGTGAGCAACATTCGGTGCGTGAATTTGTCACCGTCGCGGCCGCCGAACTCGGCATTGGTGTTCGTTGGGTTGGGGAAGGGGTCGATGAAGAGGGGTACGATGCCAAGACGGGAGCTTTGATTGTAAAAGTAGATCCCCGTTATTTTCGTCCTGCAGAAGTCGAGACACTTCTCGGCGATGCCAGCAAGGCCAAAGAAAAACTTGGGTGGGAGCCAAAAATCTCCTTCATTGAATTGGTTAGGGAGATGGTTTGGGAAGATTTTGGTATCGCAGAGCGCGACGCAGTGCTGATGAAGCATGGTTATTATTCATACAGTCCACGAGAGTTATGATGACAACGGCGGCGCCATGCTGGCTTGTTGTCAGCGTTACGGTGGCGTTCTTAAGGAGCGTCCATAGCGGTATCACATGGGAAACAAAAAGATGAAGAAAGTCTATGTAGCAGGCCATCGCGGCCTTGTTGGATCCGCCACAATGAGTGCCCTCGAGGCGTTAGGATCGTATGAGATAATAACACGTACTCACGACCAACTGGATTTATTTGACCGGAGCGAGACGCGCAGGTTCTTCATGTCGCAGCGGCCTGATTACGTCGTTATGTGCGCCGCAAAGGTTGGTGGTATAGTGGCGAACGCTAGCTCCCCCGTCGATTTCCTTCATAACAACCTGGCGATTCAACTCAGTGTTTTTGATGCCGCATACGCTTCCGGCGTCGAACGGATGATTTTTCTTGGCTCCTCGTGTATTTATCCACGCGACTGCCCGCAGCCGATACGGGAGGAATACCTTCTAACCGGTCCGCTTGAAGCGACGAATCGTCCCTACGCTTTGGCAAAAATCGCCGGAGTCGAAGCATGTTGGTCTTTTAACCGGCAGTACCAGACGCGCTATCTCGCGTTGATGTCGACCAGCTTATATGGTCCCGGCGATAATTATCAGCCCGAAAATTCCCACGTTCTGCCTGCTCTAATACGCCGTTTTCATCAAGCTAAAATAAACGGCGACTCCTCGGTTGAGGTCTGGGGATCCGGAAAGCCTCGGCGAGAGTTTATGTATTCGTCGGATGTAGGCGATGCCATTGCGTTCCTACTTGGCCTGCCAGATTCGGCTTTTGACGCCTTGACAGCCCCCGACACCGCGCCCCTGATTAATGTTGGCGTTGGCGAGGATGTCACAATTCGCGAGGTGGCGGAACTCGTCAAGGCGGCGGTCTGCTGGGAGGGCAATCTGGTATTCGACACGACGAAGCCAGACGGTACTCCGCGCAAGTTACTGGACGTAACCCGTTTGCATAAGCTTGGCTGGAAAGCCAAAACGTCTCTTGGTGCCGGGTTGCAAGCGATGTATGAGGATTTTCTTCGCCTTCATGGGGCTTGATGTGGATGCGCGCATCCTGGTTGGACTGCGTGTCCGACCGGATGCAAGTTTGTTCAGTCAGCCCAAACAGAAGAGAGGGACGCATACATGCGGCGTGCTGTGCCCCGAAGATGGAATTCGAGACGAGCTTGCCCTGATCCTCAATGCAAAGCAGGTCGTAGCCATAGGAACAGTGCGCGATGTCGAAATCCGCCCAATTTGGCCATAAGCTTGGGCAGGACGCTCAGAAAGGCCGCTTGCGTCGCGTGATTGCGTGGGCTGGCAGGCCGATGGAGGCAACCTCAGCCGCGATCAGTCGGCTGACCAGTTTCCCCAATGCGTAAATCTTGACCCGGCCGGAACGATCGGCGGGGGTGATCGGAAAAGCAGACAGGCCGTTTGCGAAAAATCATGGTTCAATTCCTCGATCGGTGGGGGCGAAACCCGGCCAGTAGTGGCCGTCAGGCGTCGGCCGCTTGCCGAAGATGGCCTGACCGACGCGCACGACAGTGGTGCCTTCCTCGATGGCTTCCTCGAAGTCTCCGGTCATGCCCATGGAGAGCCCGGTCAGCGCGGCGTTGTGCTTCACGGCTTTGTCCCGCAGCCGGCGCAGCAGAATGAAGCAAGGCCGCACCTTGGCCATGTCGGAGGAAAACAGCGCAAGTGTCATCAACCCGCATGGCCGGAGACGGGGAAGCTGATCGAGAGTCTCCAGGAAGGGCAGCAGTGCGTCCGGATGGACGCCGAACTTGCTGTCCTCGCCAGACGTGTTGACCTGCACATAGACGTCGAGGAAGCGATCTTCGCGCTCCAGCCGCGTGTTCAGAAGGTCGGCGAGCTGCAGGCTGTCGAGCGCATGAAACTCACGCGCGAAGCGGGTCAGATATTTGGCCTTGTTGGTCTGCAGATGTCCGACGATGCTCCAGTCGATGGCGAGATCGTGAAGCGCCTCGCACTTTGACATTGCCTCCTGGATTTTGTTCTCGCCGAAGGTGCTGATGCCGATGTCGAAGGCATATCGCAGGATTTGGGCCGGCACCGTCTTGGTGATCGGCAGCAACCGCACGGAGGCTCGGTCGCGCCCGGCCCGTGCGCAAGCAAGCGTGATGCGCTCTTCAACCGACGCCAGATTGGTGCGGAAGCTGGTAAGGGGATCAGGCCCGAAGCGTTGGACGTCCTCGGGCGAAAGCGGCGGATTGTTCGTGCCCATTGTGATCTGCCCCTTCACCGCACGGTGACCAGATAGCGGCCGGCTTGCGCGTCAGCATATCCGCTGCAGCTGGAATGAAACCGTCGCATCTTTTCCAGCGCTGGCTCGAACAGCAGCACCTCTCGGAGCTCTTGAAAAACCCGGAAGTCAATTGCCCGTTTACCTTTTCGGCAATCGCTGTTGAGCCGCCTGTGAATGGCTCAAACGATCGCCCTTTTGGCTTCATGCAATGTCTCGCACAGTCCGACGAGACGGGCCGCGGCTTGACCCGTCGGCATGTCAATGACCGTGATTGCGCTTTCCGCAAGGAAGCGACGCTCGTTCCTGGTCAGCGTTGCTGTATCGATTGCCGCAAAATGTGGGCCATTGGAGCGCTTCATGATCTGTCGGGCATAGGTGCGCAGCATCTGATCGTTGAAGCGGCAGCCGAGGAAGAAAAGACCACGGCTGGCTCGCCGTTCCTTCACCAGGTCAGGGATCGGCGTCTGGATGTCGATTTCGCTCAGCACTTCAACGTAGTCGGAATCTGCGACGAGGAAGTTTGCGGCCGGCCTGGCCCCGCCGTGGGGGGCGTAAAGAACCGTCTTCGCCGCTGGTGCGGATTCGAGTAATATCCCGGACAAATCGTAGGCTTTCGTCCAAATTTCGCCGATCTCGAGCGCCCGAGAGACGCCCTGTATTTCGACGACGTCCGTTCGGCGGGTCTGTATTAAGGCCGCGCGCATGGCACCGTCGTACCAGCTGTCGACGATCACCGAGAGCGGCAGCGTTGCTAGCCAGGCATGCAAGATGGTCGGCACCACCGGGGCCGCGAATATTTCGGCCATCCAAACTTGAAGCGTCCGGCGGTGCCGGCGCTGTTCGATATACTGCGCAACCGACCACATGTTGGTGCGAATTTTCGAAGGGGCCGGCGTGCGCTTGTTGAGCGCTGCGGCAACAGCTTCGGGGGTATGCGGTACAAGCGGTTCCGCGGAGCTGATCTCAAGCAGACCCGGGCCGAGATAGGGGATGACCTCATCGGCCGCGAGCGCTTTCTTCAAAAGGTCAAGCTGCCTTTCGGCAAAACTGTCCCGAATGACGACGAGATGGCCCGAGGTCATTGTGTTCATGCTCGTATCCCTTTGCCGCTCTCTTTGTGTCAACCCGAAGGTCAGTCCTCGTCGGAAATCTTCCTTGCCTCCACGGTAATCGGCAAAGGCGTATCCCGCGGAAGGTCGGGCAGGACTAACCGCCAGCCGTTCTTCAGCGTCACAGCTCCACCCCATAAGTGTTCGTTGTCGACCTTGATGATCGGCTCTTCGATATCTTTTTTGGGAATATATGCCGACAAGCCAGCACCGGTCCTGCGGATCATTACCTTCATCCGGCCGTTCCTTCGTCAAACCCAGCGCCGATTTCGGCTGTGCAAGCAATCCCAGCCGTCTCAAGGCTCATGAGTTCACGCGCACGCATGCCGACGACGGTGCCGCGATCGACCCATTCCACCGCGTAGATGTAGAACTGCTGGAGAAAGGTGCCGATGTCGCGCACATAGCCCTCGTCGCCCTTGCGCACCAGGTTTTCGCCGATCTCCTTGCCAGGATAGGTGCCGTCATTTTTTATGTGGCGTGTGGCACGGACCCGCTCACCCGGCATGAATCGCGGGGGTGAACGGATTTCGATGTCCTGTTCGCGTCCGAGGCTCATGGCCGTTCCTTTCTCGCGGCTGCAGCTTTTCAACAGCGGATCAATGGTCCGGCGCAGGCGCCTCGACCGTGTCGGTGGCCGAAATGGAGGTTCAGGCGGGGACGCAAGTCTTCGACACCGGACATACCGAGGCGCATTGCTGCGTTTCGAAGGCCCCCTCGCATTCGGTGCACTTTTTCGGATCGATCACGTAGGTCTCGCCCTTGAACTTGATCGCTCCGGAAGGGCATTCAAACTCGCAAGCGCCGCACTGGGTACATTGGGAAGCGATGATCTTAAAGGCCATTTTCAACTCCGGTTCGGTTGGAATGAGACGGCTCAGGCCGTCGCAGCCAGTGGCTCGCCCCCAAATTCGGCGGCGTAAAGCGCGCCGATGGCGGTCTCGATGTAGTCATACCCGTAAGCATCCGTTGCTCGGATGCCGCCTTCCTTGAGTCGATCCTCTGGGCAATTTCCAATTCTCGCGCACAGCAAGATGTCTACGCCTTCGAGCGTAGAGATGAGGCCGTCGAGACTCTTGTCCTCGGCCCAGCCGCCGAGGCAATACTGCTCGACCTTGCGATGACCGACGAAGCTGATCCCTTTCGGCGAGGCCTCATAAACCTGGAATTCCTTCGCATGGCCGAAATGCTCGTTGATGCGGCCGCCACCCTTGGTCGCTACCGCGACAAGAAGCGACTTGTCGGAGCTCGCGGTCTTCACCATCCCGAGCGCCTCGCTCTTGGCCGCCATGCGATCGCCCCGCTCGCGCGCGACCACCGCCCGATAGGTCTCGCGCTTGCTGGCGTTGTAGGTGACCTTGTCGGGAAGCCGGTCGAGCGTGAATTCCTGGCCGCGATCCTCGCCGAGCAGGCCGACAGCATCGGCCCGGCACTGCCGGCAGTGGCGCATCAGCTTGGCGCCGCCTTCGAGACGATCCTGAAGGGCCTTCAGCTCCATTGCCTTGGGCCCGCGCTGCCCGCTCAGGCCGTAATGCGTACCGTGTGCCGGGTCGGAAATCAGCGGCATGACATTGTGCAGGAACGCGCCGCGCTCCTTGACCCATTTATTCACCTCGATCAGGTGCTCGTCGTTTACCCCGGGGATCATTACCGAATTGATCTTGGTCAGGATGCCCCGCGCCGTCAGCATCTCCAGCCCCGACATCTGTCGTTCGTGCAGGATCGTGGCTGCCTCGACGCCGGTATAACGGCGGTGATCATAGAAGATCCACGGGTAGATCTTGGCACCGATCTGCGGGTCGACCATGTTGATGGTGATCGTCACGTGATCGACATTCATTTCGGCAAGCTCGGCGACGTGGTCTGGCAGCGCGAGCCCGTTGGTGGAGATGCACAGCTTGATATCGGAGATTTCCTTGGCGACCCGTTCAAATGTCGCCCTTGTGTTCTTCCAGTCGTAACAGGCATCGCCCGGTCCGGCGATGCCAAGTACGGAAAGCTGCGGCACTTCGTTGGCGACCTCGATCACCTTGCGCAGCGCCTGGTCGGGCGTCAGTCTTTCCGAGACGACCCCGGGCCGGCTTTCGTTGGCGCAGTCATATTTGCGATTGCAGTAGTTGCACTGGATATTGCACGCCGGGGCGACCGCCACATGCATTCGCGCGAAATAGTGGTGCGCTTCCTCTGAAAAGCAGGGATGATCCTTGATCTTCTCCCAGACAGCTGTGTCCATCTCGTGCGGTTTTGCGGAGGAGCCGCAGGATGAAGATGCGCAACCAGTGGATTTCGCTCTCGCCGGCGACTGATCGAAGAATGTCGTGCCGGAAAGGTCCTGTGGCGAAATCATCGGTGCGGACATCGACCGGCTCCGTGCGTGGTGTGAACATCGCACTTCAGAGCGCAAGAGATATGCCAACTCGAAAAGCGGTCTTTATCCGTTATGTTGGCTCTTACGTCGGCCTTTTGTGCCCAATTGTGTCCGTTTCCTGCGACACGGGTTTGTCAGGTCCCCGACAACAACAAAACGTGGTCGCGAAACGTACCGTGTTGTCTCAGTTACGTCCGTTGCGGGGAGCAACCGTAGCCCAAATGTGACGTCATCAATGACGTTTAGAACTTCTTCACTCCGATACGATGCCGGCGCAAAGCATAGCCGACCTGGCGCGGCGTGAGACCGAGGACACGAGCCGCCCTGGCCTGAACCCAGCCGGCCTTCTCCATCGCATCGATCAGCCGGTCGCGTTCCGTCAGACGCGGGTTCATTGCAGGGCAGGCGGGATGGTTGGGGTCGCAGGTCTTGCCGGGCGATGCCTCATCCTGTGAGGCGCCGACTCGCGGGGCAGGCAGCGGCGATGCAACCGGCATCATATTGCCACGTGCGGACTCGTCGACGGCATAGCCGCCATGTGAACGGGCGACTCCTTTCCACAGAAGCGAAGAAAGGCACTGGCTGTTCTGGCAGGCGAAATCCGACGGAGTTATTGTCGTTGAACGCGCAAGCGTGGCCGTCCGTCGCACACAATTCTCCAACTCACGCACGTTGCCAGGGAAATAGCATTGCGAGATCAGGTCAAGCGCCGACGGCGTGAAGGCGAGATCGCGATGGTTCTCCCTGTTGAATCGGTCGAGGAGAGCTTTCGCAAGGCGTGGAATATCGCCCGGCCGTTCTCTGAGGGGAGGCAGGACTATTGGCACCACATTGATGCGGTAATAAAGGTCGGCCCTGAACTCTCCATTCCGGACAGCCGCCTCGAGGTCCTTGTTAGTGGCGCATATGAGCCGCACATCAACCCTTAGGGTCCTGGTGCCGCCCACTCGCTCCAGTTCTCCTTCCTGCAAGACGCGCAACAGCTTGGCTTGAAAGGCAGGCGAAATCTCGCCGATTTCATCAAGCAGCAGGGTTCCGCCATTCGCCAATTCGAACCGGCCGGCGCGCTGCAGGATAGCCCCGGTGAAGGCGCCCTTCTCGTGGCCAAAGAGCTCCGATTCCAAAACGCTTTCGGGCAGTGCGGCGCAGTTCAATTTGACGAAGGATTTCTCCCTTCGATGTGAAAGCTTATGGATGGCCTGTGCAAAGAACTCCTTGCCGGTACCGCTTTCGCCTCGCAGAAGCACGGTGGAATTGGTCCTGGCCACGACCGAGACGATCTCGAGCACTTGCTTGAGTGCGGGACTTTCTCCGATGATTCCGTCGATCTTGACATGCGGACGCCGAGCCGAATGGGTCCTATCCTCGTCGAGCGACCGCTCTGGTCTCGGTTGCTCGATAAGTCGCTGACGAGCTGTGCTTAAAGTGCGATGGAGGCGGATGGTCCGGCCGACCAGATTGGCGACCATGGCCAGGAAGCGTAAGTCCTCCTCGTAGCGGAACCTGGTGGTACCGTTCCTGACGCGGTCAATCGACAGCGTCCCGAAGATCTTTTCCTCAGCCTTTAGCGGGACACCGATAAAGGCAGTTGCGATCGTATCGCTGCTCGATTGAGGATCAGCCTGAAATAGCTCAGACGTGCTTGTGTCTTGTATGACGATCGGCACTCCGGTAGCGACGATCTTGTCTATTACGGCCTGGGGTACGACGCTGCTGGCGCCTGATTGAGGCACTGTGCCGCCGCTAGTCGCGCTAATCTGCGGCTGTCCTTCAGCGTCCAGGACGACGATTGCACCACGACGCATTTGCACAAACGAGGAGAGGACATTCGCGACATTGGCAAGCGTAATCTCCAGCCGGGCGGGGGCAGTCAGAACCTTGGATATCTCGTAGATTCCCCTGAGCAAGGTGTCCGCATTGCGCACCGCTTCGACCGCAGGTTCAGGCGGGGTGTTCCGAGATGCAATTTCACTGACCTGATCTCGAAGCATGTGAGCCATGCAAACACCTCAAGGTTTGTCCAGGTGCTCCTCCCGAGCCCTTTTTTGTATTTTGAGTTCAAGAACATAGTATTTTCAGCTTTCGGTAATTGCGAACGATGTTGACGGATGTTGACCGCAATTGCGAACCTCTCATTCTCGCTCTTTGTGCCAGTCATCCGAACTTGAAGAGGACGCCGAAGCCGCCGCGCGGGTAATTCCACACGATCTCACCGCTGGCCTCGCACAGCACGCGACAGGTGCCGCATTCCATGCAGCCGTCGGAAGTGGTTTCCACCTGGCCCTTGTCGTTCAGCTCATAGCACTTAGCGGGGCAGATGTGTGTCAGCGCGAGCAGGTTCGCGCTCGGCCTCTCGTGGGGTTGCACTTTGATATGCGGGCGGCCCGGATCGACCAGATAGCGATTCTGGTAAAGCTTCTCCTCGACGCGTAGCTTCGTCACGGCGATGGTCATCCTGTTTCTCCTTCAGCGCCACGCAAGTGCCAGGCGGACCACATCGCTGATCAGCCCCCAGCGCGAACGCGCCTTGATGAAGGCAGCAGTGGTCGCCTTTTCCTTCTCGATTTTAGGGGTGCCATCGACCCGCATGAAGTTCTGCGCGGCCTGCGACATCAACCGCGGGTAAGTCATGAAGAAATTGCGGGAATTGGTGTGTATCAGAGCAGGCATGTCCTTATATTTCATCAGGTCTTTAACTACGAAGGACTTGTCCAGCATCGTCTTGTAGAGGGCCAGGTTCCTCCTGGTCATCGGCTGGTTGCGGCTCTTGATCTCGATGATTGCCTCGCCCGCGATGCGACCGGAAGTCATGGCAAGGTTCGAACCCTCGCGGTGAATAGCGTTGTTCAGTTGGGCGGCATCGCCGACCGCGACCCAACCGTCGCCGAAGAGCTGCGGAATTGCCTTGTAGCCACCTTCGGGAATGAGATGCGCGGAATACTCCTTGACTTCCGAGCCCGCGATCAGCGGCCGGATCGAGGGATGGTTTTTGAAGGCGTCGAGGAGGACGTAAGGGCTCTCCATTGTCTGGGCGAAATCGGAGACGAGGCAGCCGATGCCGAGAGAGATCGACTCCTTGTTGGTGTAGAGGAAGGCAAGCCCGGCCATGCTGCGGGAGATCGTACCTGCCGCTTCGATCACGCAACCTTCGTCGCCCTGGAGGCCGAACCGCTGCTCAATGACCTCATCGGGTAGGAAGTGCATTTCCTTGACAGCGAGCGCCACGCTTTCTGGCTTCGGCATCTTGCGCAGGCCGGCCCGTGTACCGAGCAGTCCGTTGACGCCTTCCGCGAGCACGACGACGTCCGCGTAGATCGGCCCGCCAGCCCGGTCGGTGCGCACGCCGATCACCTTACCTTGTGCATTGCGGACGAGTTCGGTCACCGTCGTCTCACACAGAACCGTGGCGCCGGCCGCGCGCACCTTGCGCGAAAACCACTTGTCGAATTGGGCGCGGATGATCGTGTAGCGATTGGGCTTCGCCTCGTTGAAATCATCCGACCGATACTGCATCCCGGTGTGGGAGGTGTCGTCCATCACCCAGAATCGCTGCTCGACCAGATGCCGCTCGAGAGGCGCATCATTCCGGAAATCCGGGATGATTTGCTCCAACATGTCGGCGTACATGATGGCGCCCTGGACATTCTTGGAGCCCGGATACTCGCCCCGCTCCAACTGCAGCACCGTCAGGCCCTGGCTTGCCATAGTGTAGGCGGCCGCGTTTCCGGACATACCGGCCCCGACGACGATGGCGTCGAATTCTTCCTCGATCATGGCCGTCTCCCTTAGCTCGCAAGCTTGTCGTGGCTGTGCGGCGACAGCCGCCGGGTAAAGGCTTCCGTCAACGCCGGCAGGAAACGGATCGCATCGGTGACGATGCCGAGGTGGGCAAAGTCGAAGATCGGGGCGTTCGGGTCGGTGTTGATGGCTACAATCAAATCAGCCCCCTCCACGCCAACCCGATGCTGAATGGCGCCGGAAATCCCGGCCGCTATGTAAAGCTTTGGCCGGATGGTCTTGCCCGTTTGGCCAACCTGCCGATCGGCCGGCATCCAGCCCTTCTGGACCAGCGGGCGCGAACAGCCGTATTCGGCGCCGATTGCCCGCGCTAGATTCTTCACAAGCTGCAAATTCTCCGCTGAGCCGAGGCCGAGGCCTCCGGCAACCACGATGTCGGCGTAGGCGAGATTTGCCTTTGCCGATTGGCGATCGAGGTTGAAGCCAAGGACTTTGGTGATGATCTCTTCCTCGGTCATCGACAGCTTGTGCCGGATGACACGCCCGACCGGCTTGTCCGTCCGCGGTGGCATGGCCATAACCCGCGGTCGTACGGTAGCCATCTGCGGCCGGTAGTTGAGCGTATAGATCGTGCATAGCAAGGAACCGCCGAAAGTCGGACGGGTCGCGGCGAGCGAACCGTCGACATCCACATCGAGTTCGGTACAGTCGGCAGTGAGCCCTGTCAGCAAGGTCGTCGCTACTGAGCCAGCGAGATCCCTCCCGAGCGTGGTCGCACCGAGAAGCAGGATTTCCGGTTTGTGGGTATTGACCAGATCCGACATCGCCTTGGTGAAAGGCTCGTTGCGATAGTCGGCAAGCAGCGGTGCCTCGACGAGGTAGACAAGGTCGGCGCCGTAAGCGAAGGCCTCGGCAACGGCATGCTGGGTGGCCTCACCCGGCGGTCCGAGCACGATTCCCGCAAGCTGGATGCCAAGCTTGTCGGCGAGCTTGCGGCCTTCGCCAATCAGTTCGAAGGAGACGGGATGGACCTCGCCGCGTTCCAGTTCGATGAAAACCCAGACATGCCGATAGTCCCTAAAGTGCTCAGGCAATTCCTTCTTGATGCCGGCACGGCCGGCGGAAGGAGGGGCTTCGCGGTTCGCGTTCAACATCTCTCTCCTTGCCGTCACTGGCCGCCGTCGAAGGCGAGTTCGTGTTCCAGCGCCGGCTGGCGGGTGAAGATTGCGGCGATCAGTTCGTCAGCGAGGTCATGCTGCGTCTTGTCGGTCATGTCGATCTGCGTCGCCTTTTCCGCCCGCGTGGTAGGGGCGAAAACGCGCTTGACGACCGTCGGCGAGCCGCGCAGGCCGCATTTGGTGAGGTCCTCAATGCCAGCTTCGGCCGCGCTCCACTTCACGATGTGGCTGCGCGCGGCGCGCATGGCATCGTCGAGCGAACCCCTGCGGATTTCGTTGGTGCCTTCCAGCATTGTGATGAGGCAAGGCAGCCTGCTTTTCAGCATCTGTGTACCGCCTTCCGAACGACGCTTGACAGTGATCTCGCGCGCATCAAGATCGATAGAGGCGATCTTCGCCACATAGGTGAACTGCACGAGGCCGAGACGCTTGGCGATGCCGGGCCCGACTTGGGCGGTATCGCCGTCAATCGTCTGCTTGCCGGCGAAGACAATGTCCGGCGCGCCGAAGGTCTCGCCAATTCTCACGATTGCCCGAGAAAGCGCGAAGGAGGTCGCCAGCGTGTCGGAGCCGGCAAAACAGCGGTCCGTCAAGAGTACCGCGCGGTCGGCGCCATAGGTGAGCGCCTTGCGCAGCGAATCTTCTGCCATCGGCGGACCCATCGTAAGCACGGTGATCTCGCCGCCATGGGAGCCGCGCAATCTAAGTGCCTCTTCCAGGGCGAAAAGGTCGTAAGGGTTGATGATGGTCGGCACGCCCTGCCGCATGATCGTGTTCGTCACCGGGTGGACACGGATCTGCGCGGAGTCCGGCACCTGCTTGATACAGATTACAATGTGCATTGCGTCCTTCTCGGTTCCAACCCGCAAGCGGCCCTGGCGTTCATCTCCTTCGCAGCATCATTCGTGCCAACCGTTTGGCGTTGCTCTGTTCCCTTTGAGATGGGTTGTTTTCTTCCGAAAGGTGCCGTCGTGATGACCGGATGTGTTGGCTTTTCGACATTGTCGCGTCGCAACCGTGTCGCGCTCATTCTGTCCCGAACCGCCTCAGGATCGAATCGAACGGGACAAAGGTGTGGCCCCGAGTGGCCGGTTTGTCCGGATCGTGCTCTTCGAGCACCTTGAAGACCCGGTGCGTGAGTGGCGAGGATGTCGCGAAATCCTCATAGGCGCGTTCCAACGTCGCACGCGCCCGCGCGGCGATCACCCCGTCGGGAAGACCGGCGAAATCCTCTTCAGCGAGGTATTGGCCCATGCGCTTCATGATATGGAGCCGTGAGACATTGAGCACCTTCGGATCATAAGAGATGCCAAGGACTGCGAAGAACTCCTCCGCAGCCGACAGGCCCTTCAGCCGGGCGAGGATGTCGGTGACATCGATGGCACAGCTTTCAGCGAAACAACTGCGCATTGCATTTTCCTTGACCGGAAACGGCGGTCGGGGTTGCGTCGTCGCCCAGACCTGGAACTGATTGAAGTCCTCTGACCTGGCTGGCGAAGACGGGGAAAGGTCTCGCAGCTTCTTAACGATCCCGGGCATGACCTCGAGCACCCGGTCGACGTCCTCCTCGCCATTGTTGCGCGAAAAGGAGAAACGGATTGCGCCGTGTGCCGCGCTATTGGGGATATTCATCGCCACCAAGACGTGGCTCGGCTCCAGCGAGCCGCACGCGCAAGCAGAGCCGGAGGAGCAGGCGATGCCCTCGCGATTGAGGAAATGCAGTATGCCCTCACCTTCGATATGTTCAAAGGCGATGTTTGCGGTGTTCGGTAACCGCTTTAGTAAATCGCCGGCGACCAAGGTGTGTGGAATGCGCTGCAGAAGTTCTTTCTCCAGACGGTCGCGCAACGCCTTTACCCGTGTGTTCGCGTCGTCCATGAATTTCAAAGCAAGATCGGCTGCCACGCCGAGGCCGACGATGCCTGGCGTATTCTCCGTGCCCGCGCGGCGGTTGCCCTCCTGGCGCCCCCCCTTGATCAGCGGACAGAAGCGCACGCCGCGCTTTAGATAAAGTGCGCCGACCCCTTTCGGTCCGTGTAATTTGTGACCGGAGAGAGACAGCATATCGATTGCCGCCGATTTCAAGTCGATCGCAAGCTTGCCGACCGCTTGCACCGCGTCGGTATGGAAAAGGGCGCCGACTTCCTTGGCCAACTCAGCAAGCTCGACCACCGGGAAGATCGTTCCGGTCTCGTTGTTCGCCGCCATGATCGAGACGATCGCCACGCGCGGGGTGAGGGCGGCCTTATAGGCGTCGAGGTCGAGCCGGCCGTGGCGATCCACCGGAATCCTATGCACCTTGATGCCGCGCGTCTTCTCAAGGTGGGCGCAAAGCGTCAGCACGGCCGAATGCTCGACTGCGGAAGTCACGATGTCAGTGCGCTCAGGCATCACCTCGAGCGCCGAAAGTATTGCCGCGTTGTCGCTTTCCGTCCCGCCCGAGGTGAAGGTGATCTCGTCGTCGAACTCCGCGCCGATCAGCGTTTGCACCTGCAGGCGCGTCTTTCTCACCGCCGCCCCGGCGGAAGTTCCAAAATCGTGGCTCGACGAAGGGTTGCCGAATTGGTCCGTAAAAAACGGCAGCATTGCTTGAACGACTTCAGGATCGACCCGTGTCGTTGCGTTGTTGTCCAGATAAACAGGCTTCATGAATGTGATCCTTCTCCTGAGCGCAATCACGCAAAGCGCACGCCCTGTCTGTCATGATGATGGCTAGCCGAAGGAGTTGCCGCGGCCACATTCGGCCCGCTCGCTTCTTGGAGCCGGCGCGGCCGCCCGCCTCGACGTTGATGCGCCAGCCTTGCGCCGGCCCGGGAAAGCGCGGTCCTTTAGGCCACGGCGTTTTCGGTGTGCTGGATCATGGACTGTTTCTCCTTCAGGCCGGGACGCGTTCGCGAACAGCTACGCATGGCCCGTGCCAAAGAAGGAAATCATTTTGAAACAGCATGATCGGTCCCACACTGCTATGTCGCATGTCCGACATCGGCGGGAATTGTTCAACGCGGAACGCCGTTGAAGCGTGAATTCCGCTTCGCGTGAGGAGCAATCCCGTCGGCCGTTTCGCCAAGGATGCCCGCGACCGATGCGTCCTGTCGGGTTTGTCGGGTGCGCGACGCGGCGCTGTTCCGCCCCGCTGCCTGCTGAGATCTCGTTTGTCATTGAAGAATATGCAGAAAATTCTTCTGAGCTTCTTTCTGAGCCTTTGGCACGGCTATTGCGGTTCTCTCCTCGCAAGGCAGCACGTGCCGGCGGCCGATATTCATCTCGCGGGTGACATCGCGATCGATGGAACGAAGGAAAGAAAGCAACATGTCAGGTCGAGATCAGCTACCCGCGTTGCGAGCGATGCTTTCGTCCTCACGCAGACTTTCCATTTCAGGTTTTTTGAGACCGAGCGTCCTGGTGCGCTCGTTCAAAGCCAGGCGTCGCTTCCGCATCGATCTGCGCGGCGCCGCCTTTCGCGACGTTTTCGCCTTCACCATACGCCACTGGAGCAGGCAGCCGGTCCGGCTCGCGATCATTATGATCGCGATGCTTGTCGCAACGCTCCTTGACGTTCTGACCCCTCTCTATTCCGGACGGCTCGTAGACGCGGTCGCACAAGGAGCGGCAGCCGACGCCGTCGTGTGGGATGCGGCTCTTGCGGCCTTTTCAATGTTGATTGCGCTCACACTCGGCGCCGTCGTCATGCGCAACATCGCCTTCATTGCCATCAACGACTTCATTCTGAAGATGATGTCCGACATCGCCAGCGACGCGTTCCATCGCGTCCAGCGCTTTTCGACCGATTGGCATGCGAAAACCTTCGCCGGCTCGACAGTGCGCAAGATCACGCGCGGCATGTGGGCGCTCTGCCTCTTCAATGACACGATCGTTCTCGCGTTGTTCCCCTCGCTCATCATGCTCGTAGGCTCGAGCGTTCTGCTCGGCTGGTACTGGCCGATGATGGGGCTGATCATCGCCTGCGGCTCGGTTGGCTATGTGGCGCTGATCATTATCCTGTCGCTCGGCTATGTGGCGCCAGCGGCAAGCCTTGCCAACAACTGGGATACGAGGCTTGGCGGCTCGCTTGCGGACGCCATCAGCTGTAACGCGGTGGTCAAAGGCTTCGGCGCCGAAGCGCGGGAAGATCATCGCCTCGCGAAAGTCATGTCCAAGTGGCTGCACCGCACCCGCCGGACCTGGGTGCGCGGGACGATCAGTGCTGCATTCCAGGGGATCATGCTTCTTGCGATGAGAGCGGCTTTGATCGGCTATGCCTTATTTATGTGGTCGCGCGGCCAGGCTACCCCAGGTGACATCGCCTTGGTGCTCGCGTCTTTCACCGTCCTGTATGGCTACTTGCGTGATGTTTCCATGCACGTGCGCAACATCCAGCGCTCTGTAAATGAGATGGAGGAACTGGTCCAAACCTACAGCCAGCCGTCCGACGTAGCCGATGTTCCGGGCGCCAAGCCGATCCGGATCACGGAAGGTCACATCGATTTTGAGAGCGTGCATTTCCACTACGGCAATCATTGGTCGCCATTCTACAGCGACTTGTCGATTTCGATTGACGCCGGCGCACGGGTCGGTCTGGTCGGCCCCTCTGGCTCCGGCAAGACCACCTTCGTCAAGCTCATCCAGCGGCTTTACGACTTGGATGCTGGACGAATCTTGATCGATGGGCAGGACATCTCGCGGGTGACGCAGGCCTCGCTGCGCTCACAAATCGCGATCGTACAGCAGGAGCCCCTCCTGTTCCACCGCTCGCTGGCCGAGAACATAGCCTATGGGCGGCCGGGTGCTTCTCGGTCCGACATTGAGCAGGCGGCGCGGCTCGCCAGCGCGCATGACTTCATTGCGCGCCTGCCGAACGGCTACGCCACGCTGGTCGGCGAACGCGGCGTGAAGCTTTCAGGCGGCGAGCGCCAGCGTGTGGCTATAGCCCGCGCCTTCCTCGCCGATGCCCCGATCCTTATTCTGGACGAGGCGACATCGAGCCTCGACTCGGAATCGGAGGTGCTGATCCAGAAGGCGATGGAGCGGCTCATGGTCGGGCGCACCACGCTCGTCATTGCGCACCGGCTCTCGACCGTGCGCGAACTCGACCGGCTGCTTGTCTTCGACCGTGGTTGCATCACCGAGCAGGGCGACCATGCCACGCTGATCCGTCGCGACGGCATCTACCGCCGCCTGTTCGAACGGCAGGCCTTGGAGCTGACAAAGGGGTGGGATGAGACCAATGTGCAACGCGGTTGAACGCGGCGTGAATTTAGCTTGCCTCCCCAGCAATCCTGTCGGGCCGTTGCTGAAAAGGCCGCCGCAACCTGTCGTCGGATCTTTCGACCCCACGACACGCCTGGTGCCGACCTGTCTTCCTGCCGCGCTCTCGAGTAAACCGATGAACGGGATGCAGACAATTTTTTATGAGCTTCGTCCTGCGATCCCGGCACGGCGCTTGACGCTCCCTCCTGAGGCCACAGCCGCGCGATCATTTACATTCTGGTTGATGCGACCAATGGAGCCGAAGGAAAGCAACGCGCCGGGTCCGCGCCGGATACGCGTCCTCTGGCATAGAGGTGTGGCCAAAATCGACTCCCTCCCAGCATGCGCTAACCCCCCGGGTCGACGTCGGGCACAAGATCTTGATTGTCGCTGCGACCCACCGCTCTTATGCCGAACTCGAAGCTGCAACATACGGACCTGCGTCCCGCCGCGCGGGATTGCATAAGCTGGCTGTAGCGTCTCCCATGCACCATCGGCATCAACGGTTCGGCTCGAGACGTTTCGAAAACTCGCCGAGGTCAGTACGAAACCGGCGATACGTTCGCGGTCTTCGAAGTGCATCCCGACATGGCGCGGGCGTAAGAAAACCGGCTTGCGAGGAAGGGATCATGTCAGACCTTGAAATTTTGCAGAAGAAGGTTCGCAAGCTGCAGTCGCGCGCGGGAGCCGCCAAGATGGAATTGCACGGCCTAGCCGAGGACCTGCCGGTCAACTGGACCAAGATCAAGACGGTCGCCAGGAAAGCCTTCGGTATTTTCGCCGAATTGAATGCGGCAAAGGAAGAGCTCGCGGCGTTAGAGAATTCACAATGACGGGCGCTTTTGTCACCCGCGACGGCTCTCCATGGACGCCGCACTATCTGACGGCGATCAATGGCGCGACCTGCATCGGCTGCGGCCGCTGCTTCAAGGTCTGCTCGCGCGAGGTCATGCACCTACATGGCGTCGATGACGCAGGCGAAATCCTGGGCATCTGCGCGGGCGAGGACGACGATTTCGACGGCGAACTCACCCGCATGGTCATGATCGTCGACCATGCCGGCCGCTGCATCGGCTGCGGTGCCTGCGGCCGCGTCTGCCCGAAGAACTGCCAGACCCACCTTGCGGCCGACACGCTAGCTGCATGAGCCGGGGACAAGACCAGGAGAACGGCGCCACGTTCGCACATCACTATGGCTGTTTAAGCACCAGCCAATGGCCGCCGACCGACCAGGCGACGGCGTTCGACCAGCATGTGCTTGCATGTGTTATCTACCTCGCGCTGGAGGAGGTTGAGGCCGGCAAGGCGACCGCGACCGAAGCAACCGGCCTTTCGCGTGCCGACCTGCGGGATGTCGTGACACGCTGTTTCCCCGCTATGCCCGTCAACGCCTTCGCGCTGGAAAAGCTCACTGATCCCGAGCCTGATATGGAGGAAGGGCTTCTACGCTGCCTGCTCATTGGGCATGCCAGGCCAGGCGATTCGGCGAGCACCCTCTTCGCCAAGATCATCGCCAGGCGTAGTTTGCGCAATGACCATCTGTGGCAGGACCTTGGCCTTGTCAATCGCGCCGAGCTCAGCCGCTTGATCGCCAGACATTTCCCGGCGCTGGCGGCCGGCAACACCAACAACATGAAATGGAAGAAGTACTTCTATCGTAAGCTCTGCGAGGCTGAAGGCTTTTCGCTATGCACCGCCCCCAGTTGTCAGGAATGCCGCGATTTCGAAAGCTGTTTTGGCCCGGAGGAAGGCGAAAGCCACTTGGCACGGATCAAGAACGGGTTCGCTTTGGATTAAGAGCCACTTTCGTCGGCGCCGCCGCCCTGGCTTGATTGGCATCGAAGCCACACGCGCTTTTCCCGGCGACGTCGCGAGGAGGAAGGGATGTTCAGCGCCTCACGATATTTCGCAACTGTACGGCGAGCAATGTCGATCCCGGTTTCCTTGAGCCGGGTGGCGATGTTGTCGTCGGAAAGCACTTCGTCGGGCGATTCCACGGCAATCATCGCCTTGATTTGATGGCGGACAGCTTCGGCGGAGTACGCCTCGCCGCCTTCGAAGGAGGCGATCGCGACAGTGAAAAAATACTTCAGTTCGAACACGCCCCGCGGGGTCAGCATGTATTTGTTCGACGTCACCCGGCTTACCGTCGACTGGTGCACGTTGACCGCATCCGCGACAGTCCTGAGACTGAGAGGCCGCAGGTGGTCGACGCCGTGTTCAAAAAAGGCGTCCTGCTGGCGGATGATTTCAGCCGCGACCTTGAGGATCGTCTTGGCGCGCTGATCAAGGCTGCGGATTAGCCAGTTCGCGTTTTGGAGGCATTCGTTGAGAAATGCCTGATCTTTCGAATTTTGCGTGCTTAGGCGCGAGACCTCGGCAAAATAGGTTTGGTTCATCAGCACTTTGGGCAGCGTGTCTGGATTGAGTTCGATTTGCCATCCGCCTGCGGGCGAGGGCAGGACCAAGACGTCGGGTATGATCGCTTCAGGCCCTCCGGATTGGAAACGGTTTCCAGGCTTGGGATCGAGCGCGCGGATTTCGTGCAACATATCGAGAAGGTCGTCTTCATCGACACCGCAGTGGCGCTTCAATGCCTGAAAATCGCGTCGCGCTAGCGCTTCAAGATTGGCGACCAGCGCTGCCATCGCCGGGTCGAACCTGTCTAGCTGCCGCAATTGTATCTCAAGGCATTCGCTGAGAGTTCGCGCAAAAATCCCTGGTGGATCGAACTGCTGCAAGGTTCCGAGAACCCGTTCCACGTCAGCCTCCCGGACATTCAGGCTGCTGGCTAGTTCCGAAAGGTTCACCTGAATGTACCCGTTGTCTTCCAGATAACCGGCAAGCTCGCCAGCTATTCGCCGCTCCAGCGGCGCGAATGCGCTGAGAGCGATCTGACGAGCGACATGGTCGTGCAGTGTTTCGGTGGACGTGCAGGTCTCTTCGAGAGCATTGTTTCCCCCCGTTGCGACATTGTTTTTGCCGCGGATTGATTTCCACTCCGAGGCCCGATCCGATATTCCGCCCGTCGTCGGTCCGATGTGGGGGTTTTCGGCCGAGATCGACGGAGTATCCTTCGGCGCCCGGCCATCGTTTGATGCATGTTCCAGAAAGGGGTTCTTCTCGATTTCCTGCTCGACGAACTGATGCAGTTCGGGATGCGCCAGTTGCAGCAGGCGAATTGACTCCATCATTTGCGGTGTCAAAACGAACGATTGCTTCTGACGCTGAAGCAGGCTTGCTGAGGACTGCATGGTTAGCGTGAAACTCCTACCGAGCGACTCTTGGCCTTGTGCAGTGGGATCTTTCGAGACGTTGACTCTTCTGGATCATGCGGCCGTCACGGATTTGCCGGCTTTCAGCGTTTCAAGGACGTTCTGTGGCGACGATGTGCCATAGGGGTCGGTCTCGCAGTTGTCGCAGAAACCGTCCTCCTCGAACCACCGCTCCACCACGCCATTGTTGATGACGGCAGCGTAGCGCCAGGAGCGCATGCCGAAGCCGAGATTGTCCTTGGCAACCAGCATGCCCATCTTGCGGGTGAACTCGCCTGAGCCGTCCGGAAGGAGCTCGACCTTCTGCAGCCCCAAGGCCTTCCCCCACGCATTCATGACGAAGGCATCGTTGACGGAGACGCAGTAGATCGCTTCAATTCCCAGCTTCTCAAATTCGTCATAGAGCTCTTCGAAGTTGGGCAGTTGATAGGTCGAGCAGGTCGGGGTGAAGGCGCCTGGCAGCGAGAACAGTATGACGCGCTTGCCGACAAAGTAGTCGTCGGATGTCTTTTCTTCCCAACGGTATGGATTTGGCCCTTGGACTGAATCATCGCGAACACGCGTTAGAAAGGTGACGAAAGGAACCTTTTTTTTGACGGTCATCGATGTTGCTCCTGGAGTAAAAGTTGATGCGCTGCTTTTTCGGTTGAAACTGATGCGGCATCGATCTCGGCCGGCAATTCGGCCGGGCGCCGCGCGTTTGCGTGCCGGCCTTGGATCAGCCGTGGCAAAACCGCTCGCGAGCACGCGCGTTTGAAGAAAACGAGGTCTCGATTTACGACGGCAACGAGAACGGTTTCACTACGCACTTGTATGGGGCGTCGCGATGTCAGCAATGGTCTTGCTCCTGTCCGCCTTGTTATGGGCTCTGCCGCGTATGTCGCAAGCGCCATGCCATTTGGTTTTAGGCAGGGGTTCACACTGATCTTTTGCAGCGACACTCTTTGCCTTGAGCGGCCAGAAACCATGCCTTCGCCGAGACCGAGCGCGCCCATAATCACCTGATCGTGAGCTCTGGGCAGAGGGGACCCTCTTTAGGCGTATGAAGCCCCTAGCCACTTTTGTCCGAAGCTGGACAACAATGTCGGAAGTCGGACCAGAGGATCGCCCGGAAGCCGGCGCGGAGAATATGTGGCTCGTATTCGGAGCGAAAATCTGTGGCCTATATTCGAAACGAGGGACGGGAGTCGATCGGGCTAACCTGACGAGGATCCCGTTGGCATCCGTTCTCAGGATTGAGGCGGCTGACTATGCGCTTCGCCCTGTCGACGCTCGCCAAGCAGCTTCGAAATCGGCAATGGGTACAAAAAAAGGCCAGCACGTCCACTAGCAAGCTGGCCATGTGCATCTTCCTGAACTGCGCTTGCGTGGCGCGGGCACGGTCCCGAGGTGACGGGAAAACCGCCTTGCACTCTCGGAGCATTTTGAAGCTGCCGCGACTTTGATGTCAGGTCTGTTCGGTCCGCGACACGGCTGTGCTCCGCCAGGCTTGCTGATGCGAAGTCACTCAAGCTGTTGAACGATATATAGAAAATCTCCCGCAGGGCCCTTTCCGCGCCGCTGGCACGACTTTTGAAGCTCTCTCGCGAGGCGGCGGCAGCTACCGCCTGGCGTTCATGTTGTGGGTGACATCGTGATCAATGCAACCAAGGAAGACAACATGTCGGGTCCGCGTCGAACCGATCCATCCAAAGGCATTGCCTGTGAAAGCCCGACCGGCGTGACTGGCCTGGACACCCGCAGTTCGTCTGGCACCGGCCAACGGCCATCCACCGAGGAGGGGATGAGATTCGACCCGCCCTCATCGCCTTCGGTCGCGGAAATCGGTGAAGCGATGTCGACGGGTACCGCCTCTCGCGTGCCGCGCTACGGACATCCTGGAAGAGATGACCGGCCTGAACCCGTTGTGGCGAAGGGCTTCATTTCCGGCTCGTCGTTCGAAGCTGGAAAACGCCGCTTCTCCGACGATTTCGCTCGTCGGCTCTTTGGCGGGCCGGCAGCGGTCTGGCCAGAGTTACAAATTGCCGGACGGCCAAGATGCCATGCCGCGCGGCCTGTTTAGTGGTTAGACGGCAGGAGAAATCCAATGGCGATCAACCCGGTTCCAGATCATGTCCCGCCCGAAATGGTGAGGGACTTCAGCCTGTTCACATCGCCAGGCATGCCACCAACGCCCAACGGGGATCCACACGCAGCTGTCGCTTGCGCCCATGACGGGCCTCCGATCTTCTATTCCCCCTACAACACGCAAGATGGCCGGGGCACCTGGGTCATCACCCGCGCCGCAGACCAGCGTAAGGTGCTGCAGGACGCTGAGACTTTTTCCAGCCATCGCAGCATCTTCTCCTCCATACTGGGCGAAACCTGGCCGACGATCCCGCTTGAGCTCGATCCGCCGGCCCATGGCGCGTTTCGCTCACTGCTCAGTCCGCTGCTTTCGCCAAAGCGCGTCACAGCACTGGAGCCGGCTGTCCGCGAGCAAGCGATCACGCTGATCGATAGGATCGCCGCATCGGGCACGAGCTGCGACGTCATGAAGGATTTTGCCTTTCCGTTCACTGTCAGCATCTTCCTTCGCATTCTGGGATTGCCGGATCAGGGGCTCCATACATTTGTCGGCTGGGCGAAAAATCTGCTCCACGGCGACGATGTGGAACGACCCGTGGCTGCCCGCAAGATTGTAGCTTTCATAGATGAACTTGCAACCAATCGCCGCAAGGATCCGGTCGACGACCTCATGACCTTCATCGTGCAGGCACAGGTCGAGGGCCGCCGGCTAACCGACGAGGAGATCCGTGGCATCGGCGTGCTTGTCTTCGTCGCAGGACTTGACACTGTCGCAGCAGCTATAGGCTTTGACCTGGCTTATCTAGCGCGCAACCTCAAGGATCAGGAACTGCTGCGCAGCGAACCGGAGCGCATCCTGCTCGCAACCGAAGAACTGCTGCGGGCCTATCCACCCATTCAGTTGATCCGCGTGGCTACGAAGGATATCGACTTCGAAGGCGCGCCGATCCGAAAGGGGGACTATGTTTCCTGCGCCACGATGATTGCAAACCGCGACCCGGAGGAATTCGAATCCCCCAACACGGTCGATCTGGCGCGAGAGCACAACCGCCACGCCGCCTTTGGCTATGGTCCCCACCGTTGCCTTGGCTCACACCTTGCCCGGCGCGAGATTGTCATTGGCTTGGAGGAGTGGCTGGCGCGCATACCGGCCTTCCGGATCAAGGAAGGTACAGCGCCAATCACCTGTGGCGGCCATGTGTTCGGAATCGAAAATCTGATCCTGGACTGGTCATGACTATTGCCGTCCCGAGCCATGGCAAGACAATGGAGGCAGCGCTATGCGCATTATCGTCCACAATGCCAAATGCCAGGGTCACGCGCGATGCTCGGCGCAAGCGCCAAGCATTTTCACGCTTGATGATGAGGGATACGTCCTGCCTGGCGATATCAATGTCGCGCAGGGGGACGAACTGCTCGCGTCACGGGCCGTGCGATCCTGCCCCGAATGTGCGCTGGAAGTCGATCGCACATCGGCCGCGCGGTTCGATCCAGCCGCCATTCGACCAAGAGCTGGGGAAGCTTAGGTGGAATCGACGAGACGTAGCCCCACACCGCAAACCAAGGCGTCCAGCCGCTTCCCTGCCTACCTCCTCTCCGGCATCGAGATCTCCATGACACGCACGCGACACGTGAAGTTCGCCTCCGTTCTGGCTTCGTCAATTGCCGATCGGTTCGTCCTTGCACGTACCTAGAGGCACGAAACGCCTTCCAATCTCAGAATTTGCGACAGAGCGATGGGCCAGGAAAAAATCGCCGAATTACTCGACCGCGAGGCAATCCGCGACTGCCTTTATCGGTACTGCCGCGGCATAGACCGCGCGGATGAGGCTGCGCTGCGCAGTGCGTATTGGCCCGATGCGCAAGACAATCACGTCGCCTATTGTGGCTCAGCCGAGGCCTTCATTGAGTTTGCGCTTGGTGTCTTCAAGACCGGACCGCGCTTAATCCACCAGATCACGAACGTATTGATTGAATTCCTCGATCCGGCGGAGGCCGTGGTCGAGAGCTATTTCACCGCGCTGCAACGCGGACCAGACGACGACGGAGAAGCACGCCAGATGCTCCTCTGCGGCCGCTACTGCGATCTGTTTCAGAAGAGGGAAGGGGCGTGGCGCATTGCCGAACGGACCGTGGTTTACGATTGGTTCGAAGAGCAGACCCCACCAGCGGTCCCCGAGGCAGAACGGTTCGGCTTGCGGCAACCTATCGGAGCAGCGCATCCCAATGACCCCGTTTACGCGCTCAGGAAGCGCCGCAGCTCGTCATCAAAATGAAAATGCAATGCTTGTCACCGCAACGCTTTCCAACGTCCCAACTGGAGAGCCGTATCGCGGGAGCGGTCCCGGAACGCTACACCTTTCTCGCGAGCAACATGACTGTCGCCACATCTGTGCTAACGCTACGTTTGACGACAGGCCACCCTTCGCTTATATTCTGGCCATATGGTCAGTTTTTTGGAGGCTGTCATGAAGAACATTACCGTCGTTGAGGCAAAATCCCGGTTCTCGGCCTTGCTGGCTGAGGTCGAGGCGGGCGAGGAAATCGCTGTCACCCGGCACGGGAAGGTCGTTGCACGGCTTGTGCCGGATCGCCCGCGTGTGGCGGCTGACGCCTTTCGTGACTTCTGGTCTGAAGACGACATTGATCTGGAAGCGCCGGATGATGCGCCGGCCGAAGACGTCGCCTCGTTGGACCACTGAGCCTTGGCCAATCTCTATCTGCTGGATACCAATATCCTGATCGCGGCGCTGAAAGGGCTGTGGGAAGTGCAGCAGCGGCTTGAGTCTCTGCCGCTTAGCTGTATGCGTTTGTCGGCTATCGTACTCGGCGAGCTGGAATTCGGGGCCGAGAAAAGTAAGCAAAGCGAGCGAAATCGCGTCCGTCTTGCGACGCTGGTCCAGCGATTGCCGTTAGTTAGTGTCGACCACGACACCACCCGGCACTATGCGCAGGTTCGGGCGCACCTGGAGCGACAGGGATCCCCTATCGGAGCAAATGACACCTGGATCGCGGCGCAAGCACTCGCGATCGGTGCCACGCTGGTTACAGACAATGAGCGTGAGTTCGCCCGCGTGCCCGGTCTGGCATACGAAAACTGGTTGGCGAAGAAGGGGTAGGTTTAGCCATGAGCGGCACAGGCCGGCACACCTCATCTGTTTTTCTCAGGGCCAACCTAAGCGACACGTTCTCCAGAGTTCTAGGCGCGCAAGCTAGGCGCAATGAGTATACCCGTTGACCCCCTAGGTCAGATTTCAGTGCCTCTGGTAGCGCTATAAGCTGCGTCAGAAATACACACGCCGTGTTGCAAGAGCAGTAAGCCCGACAAGTCGCGCCAGCGCCGTTTGAACGACACTTGGAGAAGACGCGCGAGGCCCAGGACGAGCTGACGAGTACACTTGGCCGACGCAACAGCGCTGGACATTACAACTGGCGGGTCGCCGCCCGCCTGTCGCTTGGCAGATGGGGTGGTTGCCGTGCTCCCCTAACGATCAATAGCGGTCGCAAGTAACGCCATCCGACATCTCCTGTCGCCTATGTCAGGTTCGCGACACAAGTTTATTTAGCCAATTTAATGTTTTTGCCAAATGTTAAATAGCTGAAAAGCAATCATAAAATTTCCTTTTCGATCCGGCCGGCCAAATTGGCACGAGTTTTGAAACGATCGGTGCGAGGCGCCGGGATCTGCCGACCGGACTTCAAGTCGCGGGTAGCCGCTATGGATGGAAAGAAGGAAGGAAACCAACATGTCAGGTCTGCGTCAGATCGCATTTTACGGAAAGGGAGGCATCGGCAAATCCACCACCTCTCAAAATACGCTCGCTGCCCTGGTCGACCTCGGACAGAGAATCCTCATCGTCGGCTGCGACCCGAAAGCCGATTCCACCCGCCTGATCCTGAACGCAAAGGCGCAGGATACGGTTCTGCATCTCGCCGCCCAGGAAGGTTCTGTGGAAGACCTCGAACTCGCGGACGTGCTCAAGATCGGCTACAAAGACATCAAGTGCGTGGAGTCCGGCGGCCCTGAGCCGGGTGTCGGCTGCGCCGGCCGCGGCGTCATCACCTCGATCAACTTCCTCGAGGAGAACGGCGCCTATGACAATGTCGACTATGTCTCCTACGACGTGCTGGGTGACGTGGTGTGCGGCGGCTTCGCGATGCCGATCCGCGAAAACAAGGCGCAGGAAATCTACATCGTCATGTCCGGCGAGATGATGGCGCTCTATGCCGCCAACAACATCGCCAAGGGTATCCTGAAATACGCCCATTCGGGCGGCGTGCGGCTCGGCGGGCTGATCTGCAACGAGCGCCAGACCGACCGCGAGCTCGATCTCTCTGAGGCGCTGGCCGCCAGGCTTAATTCCAAGCTCATCCACTTCGTGCCGCGCGACAACATCGTCCAGCACGCCGAACTGAGGAAGATGACGGTAATCCAGTATGCGCCGGACTCCAAACAGGCAGGGGAGTACCGCGCGTTGGCCGAGAAGATCCATGTCAATTCGGGCCAGGGCACCATCCCGACCCCAATCACCATGGAGGAGCTCGAGGACATGCTGCTCGACTTCGGCATCATGAAGACGGACGAGCAAATGCTTGCCGAGCTTCAGGCCAAGGAAGCGAAATTGGCCGTCGCTCAGTAACCGTCGCTACCGACAGGGGGCGCCGACCGTGATCTGGCGCCACTTTCTACGAAACAAGGCCTCGTTGGCGAGGCGTTACCCGAACCTTGAAAGGGGCAGGTCCCATGGGCCTCGACTATGAGAATGACGGCGCTTTGCATGCGAAGCTTATCGAAGACGTGCTGTCCCAATATCCAGACAAGGCGGCGAAGCGTCGCAAGAAGCACCTCAGTGTCGCAACGAGCAAGGACGAGGCCGGAGGGGAGGACAAGGGCCTTTCCGAATGCGACGTGAAATCGAACATCAAATCCATTCCGGGCGTGATGACAATACGCGGCTGCGCCTACGCCGGCTCCAAGGGCGTGGTGTGGGGTCCTGTCAAGGATATGGTCCACATCTCGCACGGGCCGGTCGGCTGTGGGCAATATTCCTGGTCGCAACGGCGCAATTATTACGTCGGCACGACGGGCATCGACACGTTCGTGACAATGCAGTTCACCTCCGACTTCCAGGAGAAGGACATCGTTTTCGGCGGCGACAAGAAGCTGGAAAAGATCATCGACGAGATCGAGGACCTGTTTCCGCTCAGCGGGGGCATCTCGGTGCAGTCCGAGTGCCCGATCGGCCTAATCGGGGACGATATCGAGGCAGTGTCGCGCAAGAAGGCCAAGGAGCACGAAAAGACGATTGTACCGGTGCGCTGCGAGGGTTTCCGCGGCGTTTCACAATCGCTCGGCCACCACATTGCAAATGATGCGATCCGCGACTGGGTCTTCGACAAGGAGGATGTCAAGTTCGAGTCCGGCCCATACGACGTCAACGTCGTCGGCGACTACAACATTGGCGGCGATGCCTGGGCTTCGCGAATCCTGCTCGAGGAGATTGGGCTTCGGGTGGTCGGCAACTGGTCGGGCGACGCCACGCTCGCCGAGATAGAGCGCGCGCCCAAGGCCAAGCTCAACCTGATCCACTGCTACCGGTCGATGAACTACATCTGCCGGCACATGGAGGAAAAGTACGGCATCGCGTGGATGGAATACAATTTCTTCGGCCCCTCCCAGATTGAGACCTCCCTGCGCAACATCGCAAAGCATTTCGGCCCGGAAATCGAGGAGAAGACCGAAAAGGTCATCGCCAAGTACCGGCCCTTGGTCGATGCAGTCATCGCCAAGTACCGACCGCGCCTCGAAGGCAGGACGGTGATGCTCTATGTCGGCGGGCTGCGCCCGCGTCACGTCATCACTGCCTACGAGGACCTCGGTATGGTGATCGTTGGCACCGGCTACGAGTTCGCCCACAACGACGACTATCAGCGCACCGGCCATTACGTGAAGAATGGCACGCTGGTCTATGACGACGTTACCGGTTTTGAACTGGAGAAGTTCATCGAAGGCATCCGCCCTGATCTCGTTGGCTCCGGTATCAAGGAGAAGTACCCGGTGCAGAAGATGGGCATCCCGTTCCGCCAAATGCACTCCTGGGACTATTCCGGCCCGTATCACGGCTATGACGGTTTCGCCATTTTCGCCCGCGACATGGATTTGGCCATCAACAACCCGGTCTGGGATCTCTACCGCGCGCCGTGGAAGAAGATGAAGGACACGTCGCTGACGGCGGTCGCCGCCGAATGAGGACTGGCCTCCCTGCCTGGCAGGGAGGCCGATAAATGCTCGGGGCACTCGATCCGCGCGAGGCCCTTTAACGTCTTGATGTCCCTGTGCTGCCGCTTGGCGCGGCCAGATGGAAAAGGTGACCACCATGCCGCAATCGGCCGAAAAAGTTCTCGACCATGCTCCCCTGTTCCGCGAGCCGGAATACAGACAAATGCTTGCCGAGAAGAAACTGAATTTCGAATGTCCGCACCCTGATCAGATCGTCACCGACCAACGCGAATTGACCAAGACTTGGGAATACCGCGAAAAGAACCTCGCTCGCGAGGCGCTTGTCATAAACCCTGCCAAGGCCTGCCAGCCGCTCGGCGCGGTGTTCGCGGCCGCGGGCTTCGAGCGGACCATGTCTTTCGTCCACGGTAGCCAGGGCTGCGTTGCCTACTACCGCTCGCATCTGTCGCGACATTTCAAAGAGCCTTCGTCAGCGGTTTCCTCCTCGATGACCGAGGACGCGGCAGTGTTTGGCGGCCTGAAGAACATGGTCGACGGGCTCGCCAATACCTACAAGCTCTACGACCCCAAGATGATCGCCGTCTCGACCACCTGCATGGCCGAAGTCATAGGCGACGACCTGCGTAGCTTCATAGAGAACGCCAAGAACGAAGGCTCGGTCCCCTGCGACTTCGACGTGCCTTTCGCTCATACGCCTGCCTTCGTCGGCAGCCATGTCGACGGCTATGACGGCATGGTGAAGGGCGTGCTGGAGCATTTCTGGAAGGGCGGCGAGCGCGCGCAAGCCGCTGGGGCCATCAACATCATTCCAGGCTTCGACGGATTCTGCGTCGGCAACAACCGGGAACTCAAGCGCCTCCTCGACCTGATGGCTGTCACCTATACCTTCATTCAGGACGCCTCAGACCAGTTCGACACGCCGTCGGACGGCGAATACCGCATGTATGACGGAGGCACAAAGATCGAAGACGTGAAAGGGGCACTCAACGCCGAGGCGACACTGTCGCTGCAGCACTTCAACACCCGCAAGACGCTGGAATATTGCAATGAGGTCGGGCAAGCGACGGCATCCTTCCACTATCCGCTAGGGGTCCAGGCGACCGACGAGTTCCTGATGAAGGTCTCGGCCATTTCCGGCAAGGAGATCCCCGAGACAATCCGGATGGAGCGCGGCCGACTCGTTGACGCCATGGCGGACAGCCAGTCATGGCTGCACGGCAAGAAATACGCAATCTACGGCGATCCAGACTTCGTCTACGCCATGGCCCGCTTTGTCATGGAAACTGGTGGCGAGCCGACCCACTGCCTCGCCACCAACGGCACCAGTGCCTGGCAAGCGGAGATCAAGGAACTGCTCGCCTCCTCGTCCTTCGGCCAGGATGCCCAGGTCTGGGCGGGCAAGGATCTCTGGGCAATGCGCTCGCTGCTCTTTACAGAGCCGGTGGACCTGCTGATCGGCAATTCCTATGGCAAGTATCTGGAGCGCGACACCGGCACGCCGCTGATCCGGCTGATGTTTCCAATCTTCGACCGGCACCATCACCATCGCTTTGCGCTCATGGGCTACCAGGGCGGTTTACGCGTGCTGACGACGATCCTCGACAAGATATTCGACAAGCTCGATCGCGAGACGAGCGAGACGGGCGTGACGGATTATTCCTATGACCTCACTCGCTAAGAGCCGGTGCCGGCTTTTCGCCGTGGCCGCCCATCGCCCAATGGACTTCGGAGACTGACGCCATGACCCCGCTCAGTGCCAAGATTCAGGACGTTTTCGACGAGCCCGCCTGCGATGACAACCGCAGCAAGTATGCCAAGGCGCGCAAGGAGGGCTGCTCGAAGCCGCTGACCCCCGGGGCGGCAGCCGGCGGCTGCGCCTTTGACGGCGCCAAGATCGTCCTGCAGCCGATCACCGACGTTGCGCACCTGGTCCATGCGCCGCTCGCCTGCGAGGGCAATTCCTGGGACAACAGAGGCGCAGCTTCGTCCGGGCCAACCCTGTGGCGGACAAGCTTCACAACCGACCTCACCGAACTCGACGTCGTGATGGGGCAGGGCGAGCGGAAGCTCTTCAAGGCGATCCGCGAAATCAAGGAAACATATGCGCCGCCGGCAGTCTTCGTCTATTCGACTTGCGTGACGGCGCTGATCGGCGACGACATCGAGGCCGTTTGCAAACGCGCGGCCGAAAAATTCGGCTTGGCCGTGGTGCCGATCAATGCGCCGGGCTTCGCCGGCTCCAAGAACCTCGGCAACAAACTCGCCGCCGAAGCGTTGCTCGATCATGTCATCGGCACGGTGGAACCCCACGACGCCGGGCCCTACGACATCAACATCCTTGGCGAATTCAACCTCTCCGGCGAATTCTGGCTGGTGAAGCCGCTGCTTGATCGGCTCGGCATCCGCGTGCGCGCCTGCATTCCGGGCGATGCGCGTTACATCGACGTTGCATGCGCGCACCGCGCCCAGGCGGCTATGATGGTGTGCTCGAGCGCACTCATCAATCTGGCCCGCAAGATGGAGGAGCGCTGGGACATCCCGTTCTTCGAGGGCTCCTTCTACGGCATAACCGATACCTCGGAAGCGCTTCGCAACATTGCTGAGCTGCTGGTGAGGAAGGGCGCAGATCGGGAAATCCTCGATCGCACAGACACGCTGATTGCTGAGCAGGAGGCGATTGCGTGGAAGAAGCTCGAGGCCTACCGCCGGCGGCTTCAAGGCAAGCGTGTGCTGCTCAATACAGGCGGTGTGAAGTCCTGGTCAGTGGTTCACGCGCTGATGGAGATCGGCATGGAGATCGTCGGCACCTCGGTCAAGAAATCCACAGTCGAAGACAAGGAACGGATCAAACGGATCCTCAAGGACGAAAACCACATGTTCGAGCAGATGGCAGCGCGCGACCTTTACGCCATGCTCTCAGAAGGCAAGGCCGACATCATGCTGTCTGGCGGGCGCACGCAATTCGTCGCGCTCAAGGCCAAGACGCCCTGGCTCGACATCAACCAGGAGCGCCAACACCCTTACGCCGGTTATGACGGCATGGTGGAACTCGTACGCCAGATCGACCTCGCCATTCATAACCCGATCTGGGACCAGGTGCTGGAGCCGGCGCCGTGGGATTGCCAGCCTGCCGTGGAGGACGATCTGGCGAGCACGAAGGACGGGACCGCGGCTGTGAACGCTTTCAATGAATTCGCCGGCGCGACGGCTCACCGCTCCGGCGACCGTTGAGGAAATCCGATGGTCCGCATCCTTCGCAATACCAAATCAGCGGCGGTCAACCCGCTGAAGTCCTCGCAGCCGCTGGGTGCCGCCTTCGCTTTTCTTGGAGTCGACGGTGCGATGCCTCTGTTCCACGGCAGCCAAGGCTGCACCAGCTTCGCGCTCGTGCTCTTCGTGCGGCATTTCAAGGAAGCGATCCCCTTGCAGACAACGGCGATGGACGAAGTGGCAACCATACTCGGCGGAGCGGACCATCTGGAAGAGGCGATCCTCAACCTCAAAACCCGTACAAAGCCAAAGCTGATAGGGGTGTGCACGACCGCGCTGGTCGAGACCCGTGGCGAAGATTGCGCGAGCGATATCGCCAACGTGAAGCTGAAGCACGTGGACGAGCTCGCGGGTACGGAGGTCGTGCTGGCCAACACGCCTGATTTTGACGGCGCGATCGAGGAAGGCTGGGCCAAGGCTGTCGCAGCGATGATCGAAGGGATTACACGGTCGGGCGCACGGAAGCGGCAGCCGAAGAAGATCGCGATCCTGCCCGGATGGAACCTCACTGTCGCTGATGTCGAGCATCTGCGTGACATGGTTGAAAGTTTTGGGCTCAAGCCGGTTATTCTGCCCGACATCTCCGGCTCACTCGACGGTATGGTTCCTGACCGCTGGGTAACGACTACCTATGGCGGCACCAGCGTCGAGGAAATCCGCGAGCTTGGCACGGCCGCGCAATGCATCGCTATCGGCGAGCACATGCGCCACCCGGCGAAAATGCTGCACGGTTTGACCGGCGTGCCGTTCGTGATGTTCCAGTCGCTGACCGGATTGAAGGCTGTCGACCGGTTCGTCTCGCTGCTGTCGGCGGTTTCGGGCGCGGCGGTGCCGGCCCAAGTGCGGCGTCGCCGCGCGCAATTACAGGATGCGTTGCTCGACGGACATTTTCATTTCGGAGGCAAGAAAATTGCGATCGCTGCTGAACCAGACCAACTCTATCAATTCGCAACCTTCTTCACGGGCATGGGCTCCGAAATCGCGGCGGCGGTCACGACGACCGATATGTCGAAAATTCTGGAAAGGGTACCGACGGAGTCGATTCAGATCGGCGATCTCGGCGATTTGGAAGCGCTTGCGGGCGACGCTGATCTTCTGGTCACCCATTCACATGGACGCCAGGCGTCGCAACGCCTTGGCATTCCCCTTATGCGCGTCGGCTTCCCCGTCTTCGACCGGCTCGGCAGCCAGCACAAGCTCTCAATCCTCTATCAAGGGACCCGTGATCTGGTTTTCGAGGTCGCCAACATGTTCCAAGCCAACCGGCATGCGCCGACGTCTGAGGAACTTGATCCATTCCGCAACCGGGAAACGCAAGGTGGGCCCCGTTCGTCGCCTCTCACTAGTCACTGACGAGGTTCAAGCTCCAATGCGTGAACGACAAGCAGGCGCTTTGCGCGTGGCAATCGCAACCCAAGACATGAAGGAGCTCAATGCGCATTTCGGGTCGGCCAAGCGCTTTGCCGTGTACGACGTGACGCGCGAGGAGTGGCATCTCGTGGAAGCCGTGGCCTTCGATGAGATTTCCGATGAGAGCGGGAAGCATCGGACCGAGGGCGATGACCGCATCACGCCGAAGGTGGAGGCGCTGAAGGGCTGCCATCTGCTGTTTTGTCTGGCCATTGGCGGGCCTTCGGCAGCCAAGCTTGTTGCGGCAAAAATCCATCCAATCAAGGTGCCGCAGCCACAAACCATCCAAGAGGTACTGTTGCGCACGCAGACGATGCTGAGGACATGTCCTCCGCCCTGGCTACGCAAGGTGCTGGCCGAAGCTGGTGTCGCCGAACAGAAACCGTCCTTCGAGGACGAGGACTGAAGAGGAAAGAGCGAAATGTTTGAAGTCGCGAGCCCTGCTGCCAACGAGGACGAGACGGCCCTTGCCAGCCCCTTCGTCAAATGCCTCGTGCGGCTGATCCGTGCTCAGGATTCCCACGGGTCATGGGACGGCAAAGCGGACGCTGAGTTGCTGGCCGACTTCATCGTCAGCAAGGAACAGCGCCGTACGATTCCAATCATCGGCGATCCCGATCCGGACGTGCTGTGGAGGCTCGACAAGTTCTACACTGCCGTCGCCCTTGCGATCGAGGAGCGCTCCGGCCTGATGGCATCGCCGATGATCGAAATGAGCCATGAGGGCTTCGGGCGCGTGCTTTTCACCGTCGGGCGGCTGGTCGTTCTGTCCAAGACCCTGCGCGACGTCCATCGGTTCGGCTTCGAGACGTTCTGCAAACTCGCCGCGGCCGGTACGAAACTGGTCGACGATGCCATTGCAGCCATCGACGCCTATCCCGAGGTGGCACGCGCATGAAACCGATTTTCGAGCAAGAGGATCATGTCAGGCCTTGAGGAGCCGCAATGGCCAGCGCACGCGGCCGACGCGGTCGAGGCCAATTTGGTTCTCGGGGTAGCGATAATGAAGCCACTGGTGCTGATCTGTTCGGACGATCCGGAGTTCCATCTGACGTATAGCCACATTCTGGAGGCGGACGGCTTCGCGAGTGAGCCGGCAGGCTGCGTGAAGGAAGCATGTGAATTGGCCGACCAGCGGGAGTTCCAGGCCGTGGTGCTGGACTGCGGGCCAGCAAGCGCGACGGGACCCACAATCTGCGCCCGCCTCAAGGGGGAGCCACGGACCGCCGACCTGCCGGTTATTGCCCGGATCGCACCGGGCGACGACAACCAGCACCTCGATCTCCTGAAGGCTGGCATTGACGAGACCTTTGTGCGGCCGATCGCCCCGGCCAAGCTTCTCGACTGTCTACGAGAGAGGCTAGCGCTGACGAAGCGGGGTTCAAACGGGATTGAAAACGGCAGCTGGCTTTCCTGTGGCAGCCTCGAGATGAAGCTCGATGCCCACCGGGTTTGCGGCAATGGCCATGACATCCCCCTCGGACCCATCGAGTTCAACGTGCTGCGGCATTTGCTCGAGGCTCCCGGCAAGGTCTTCAGCCGGGACGAGCTGATTGGCGCGGCCTGGCCGCCCAATATCCATGTCGGCGTACGCACAGTCGATGTCCATATCAGTCGGATCAGAAGGGCGCTGGAGCCGGCCTCGACCGGTATCGTCATCCGTACTGTCAGGTCGGCCGGCTACTCGCTCGAGAAGCCGGACGGCTGAATCAAGTTCCGGGTGTGGTGCCACTCCCTTTTCCTCGCGCTGTGAGCCGGTCTTGCGGCCGGCAACGCCCTCAACGAATACTCAGGAAGAAGCAGGAAAATGGCCTTTAAAACCGTACTCTGTTTGACCGGCGCTGGCCATTCCGATCAGGACGTCAGAACGGCTGCCGGCTTGTGTGCCGAAGTCGGCGCGCACCTTTCCATACTGATTATACCGCCTCCGATGCTCCTCATGTCGCATCCGCCGATCGGAGATGGTGTTCCCGAGTGGCCGGTAGGACGTCGACAGGCAATTGCCAGATTGAACGATCGGTTTCGGCAAATCGATCGATTTACACAGGACGTGGCCAGACTGGAAAAACGCTCCAAAGGCATCCAGAAACTGCTGGAATCTATGTCGCTCGCCTATGACGTTGACACCGACTGTTGCGATCCCGCCAGCCTCGGTGAATTGGCACGACAGCGGGCCCTCTGCGCTGACCTCACGATCATCGGACCGGGGCTCCTCAACGACGAGAATCTCGGACCTCCTGTTGTCAACGGCTGCTTGTTCGATACGGGAAGGCCGGTGCTTGTTGTGCCGAAGGGCTCTGAGGCGAGCCTATGGCCACGGCGCGTCCTGGTCGGTTGGGATTCGCGAGTCGAGGCGTCCCGTGCGGTTCGGGAAGCGCTGGCTCTCCTATGCGTTGCTGAGGAAGTTCGTGTCGCCCTGATCGATCCGAAGGTGAACTACAATGGGAACGGTGCGGAGCCTGGAGCCGACATCGCTGCCTATCTCACTCGGCACGGTGCTCGGGTGTCGGTTGACCTACTGCCAAGTGCCGGCAAATCGGCGGCCACGGTGCTTGCGCAGCACGCAATCGACACGTCGGCCGATATGATAGTCATGGGCGCTTATGGCAGCCGTGGGCTACGTGAGCGGCTCTTTGGCGGCGTGACGAGATGGATCTTTGAGAAGCCGACATTGCCGCTGTTTTTGGCGCGCTGACTCGTTCCGGAGTTTCACCCATGCCGTTCGAAGCTCTACTCCCCTGGGTGGACCTATTCTGTGCCATCGGGAGAAAGATCGCGACTGCTGTTTCGTCGCCTGAGATTGCGGGAAATACTGCAGCAAGGCTGGCGAAGCTGGGATTTGTCGCGCCTGGCCCCAGAAACACGCCCAGCACACCCAGAGTGTCGCTGTCGGCGTCCTTATGGACAAAATGCGCTTCCATCGGAAAACTCTTGCCTGCCACGTAGTGTTCGCTCGGCGCATGGAAATGGAAACTGTACCAGTTCATAGACACGATCCCCGCGGGTGAGGGTGCTGCCATGCGGCAGGTTGACTTGGGTGGTGTGGCCGTCGTTCACCATCCTGCCGCCGCCCTTGTGCCAACCTGTGGCGATGTAAATATCCGCTTTGACCGCGCCCTTGATATTAATCGGCATTGCTGCGTGCCTGCCGAGCAGACGAACTCTACAAGCGCAGCTGGACCGCCAGATCAGAACGAGCACGCTGCCGAATAGACCATCTGGGGCAGCAGCCGACCAGGCCAGCCACCTCTCAAGCCCGACCTGATCTCTTCCGGACAATCGGCTCATCTCGTCCCTGCCTCGTCGGGCGATTCCGATGGGGCGATCGCATCGCCGGCCGTGCAGTTACTGTTAAGCAGGTTGAGCGTCGGGTGCAGGCGCGTTGCGCGATTTGTATGGGGTCTGGGTTCGGTTCTTAAATCGGCTTCGACGGCCCGCATTCACACCGTAGATGCGCTCATCGAAACAATCGATTTTACCGAGAATAACGAACATGAAAAAGCGTTGCTCGGGAGGCGACGCCCACCGGAAATCTCTCCAGTCATGCGTAAGGCGGAAAGGTGGAGCGGAGTCCTCCCAGTTCTGATGCCTCCGGTACACCAATTTGATTGCTCGCTTTCCTGCCCCATCCTGCACCATGACGAGTCTTACTAGTTGTGCTCGCGACGGCAGGACCCATCCGGTCCGCAGCTTTGTCGAGGCTGCCTTCAGGCGTGTCGGGAAGGAGATCGTCTGGATAGGGGGAAGACATTGACGAGGTAGCCGTGAACGCAGGAGTTTGCAGGCGTTGATCCGGATAGACAAGCGCTATTGCGTCCGACCGAGGTGGATTGCCGATTGGCGACGCCTCTCGGCGGCCATCAAACACGGTTGAAGCCAAACACCACTTGGATGAGCTCGTCTAATGTCGAGGCCGATTGCGCTTACGGAATCCCTCTCGATTAACGTGAACACAACAATTTCGCTGTAGGGCAAAGATGCGGTCTTCAGCCACGCCGGCTTGATTGCGCGCGCAGTGGCGCGTCGGCTGTCGGGGCCGGAGGCGAAGGCCTTAACGGCGGACATTCGTGGTCGAAAACATTCCCGGCAGCGTTGAACCACCCAGCGCACTTCGCGAGTGCCTATGGGATTAGACACCATTGCCCCATAGCGCCGGATGAACAAGAAGGTAGGGGGATCAATGGTCTCGAAAAAGCTAATCGCCAATGCCGAATCAGCGGCCGCGTTTCTGACACTGATGGGCGACGAGAAACGACTGTTGATCATGAACTATCTGGCCGACGGTGAAATGTCGGTCGGCGCTCTCGCCGAGAAGGGTCTGCTCCGCCAATCCGCCCTGTCACACTATCTAGCCAAACTACGAGCGCTCGATCTCGTCCAGACCCGGCGCGACCGGCAGACGATCTACTATTCCTGCAAATCCGATGCCGTGCGCGAACTCCTGAACACTCTGGACGGGATTTTCGGCGAAGGTGAGCTATCGCAGATAGTATACCGCCCGCGTCGCTCCGGCACTTAAGGGGTCAATGCATGTCGCCCAAAAGCCTGCTCTTCGGCTTGAGCGAGGGTGTGCAGCGGTTTTGGGCGCAGGCTTGGCCGCCTGCTTGAAAGCGTCGGGTACGTGGATGTCGACTCAGCACTGATGCAGCCATACGGCAGACAAGGGACGTCAAGCAGGTTCCGACGCTTACGTTCTCGGCCATTGCTGAGGCACTGACGTCATCGGGTATTGCCACCGGCGACGAGGTCGATTGCGTCACAGCCGAGCTCGACGCCTTTGCTGCGCGTCTGATACTACAATCTCTTGCCCACGCATCTTCCAGGCTTTGGGGCGAAAGCCCCGTGGGCGCTCAGTTCCGACCGACCCAAGAGCGCGGCATAAGCTGAGGGATCATAGCTGACAGATTTTCCGTTATGAGCCCAGCCGGAGCGGCAAGCTGCCTCCGCATACGCGAGACGGCCAGGCGGCCGCCTCGGAATGCTGGCACCCTCTGAGCCAGAAAGCTGGCTAAATGACTCGCACGAACGTGAGCATCGCCGGCACCGCAGGTGGCGAAACCGCTCTGTCGAGCGTCAGCCATTGCGAAAGGTGTAGCCGTAACCGTTGAGCGCCGGCGCGCCGCCGAGATGCGCGTAGAGGACCCTCGACCCCTCTGGAAAGAAGCCTTTTTGGACGAGGTCTATCATCCCTTGCATTGATTTGCCCTCGTAGACGGGATCCGTAATCATGCCCTCGAGCCGCGCGCACAAGCGGATCGCCTCCTTGGTTTCCTCGGATGGAATGCCATAACGCGGGTACGCGTAGTCCTCGAGCAACACCACGTCATTCTCCGCAAGTTCCGATCCGAGCTCGACGAGGGTCGCTGTACGTCGGGCAATACGAAGAACCTGCGCCCTGGTCTTTGCGGGAGTGGCAGAGCCATCGATACCGATCACGTTGCGCTGTCGACCGTCGTTAGCGAACCCGACGATCATGCCGGCATGCGTTGAACCGGTCACCGTGCAAACGACAATGTAGTCGAAGGCAAACCCAAGCTGTTTCTCCTGGGCGCGCACCTCGTCGGCGAACGCCACATAGCCAAGCCCACCGTATTTGTGGACAGAGGCCCCGGCAGGTATCGCATAGGGTCTGCCGCCCCTTGCCTTGACATCATAGAGCGCTTTTTCCCAACTGTGGCGGATGCCGATGTCAAAACCCTCGTCGACCAGGCGCACCTCTGCTCCCATGATGCGGCTCAAGAGAATGTTGCCGACCCGGTCGTAGACGGCATCCTCATGTGGAACCCAGCTCTCCTGAACCAGGAGACATTTCATGCCGATCTTGGCTGCAACGGCGGCGACCATCCGCGTATGGTTGGACTGTACCCCGCCGACGGTGACGAGCGTATCGGCATCCGACGCGATCGCGTCGGGAACGATGTATTCGAGCTTGCGCAGCTTGTTGCCGCCGAATGCGAGACCAGAGTTGCAGTCTTCGCGTTTGGCGAAGATCTCCACCTTGCCGCCCAGATGCTTGCCGAGGCGGTCAAGCTTCTCAATGGGCGTTGGACCAAAGGTGAGCGGGTAGCGTTCGAACTTTTTCAGCATGCTTTCTCCGGGAATAGGTGATTCCGCCTGAACCAGCTCCGGCCGGTCGCCGGCGTTTTTCAATCCAAGCTGCGTTCGAAGACGTTGCAGAAGAGCTCATCGTCGTTGCCAAAGTCTCATTCAATCGACATGCAACCGGCGTGCCGGCCCATGCGACGGTTCCTATGTACCTGCCCTCGGTTGCACCGCCCCGCCATTGGACCGTCCAGGGATGCGCCTGGGCTCACTTCAAGCGCATCTTGAACGGTCAACTCGATGTCCCTGCTTGGTCAAAGTGGCGCGGCTGCGAGTTCTGATGAATCTGAGTTCTGATCCTGTCACTACGCATCAACGGAGCAGCGATGTACCGCCCCATTTGAATGCGCTGACGCACATCTGAACTTTCATTCCTGCCATCTTGCGATCTGCTAACTAGTTCAAAGAAGTCTTACCGTTGTAAAACCAGCTCGCCGGGCAGCCGGACAATACGCCGACGTAGTCGACGGAGTTCGCGCCAAAACCGTCCTTATAGTACCCGACCGTATGAAAGACGAAGGTATCGCGTTCAATATCGACCAGAGCGATGATGTGAGGCTTCCACCCCAACCTTGGGTCGAAGCCGCACATCGGATCGGCTAATCGTGGGTCAACGCCCGCGGTCAGATAATCCTTGCTGTGCCCAGCGTGGAGGGCATCTTCGCCGGGTCCGCAGAGCTTCTTATTGTCCTCCCGAAAAATGCCCGATATGTCGCGGCCATTGTCACCGGAGAGTTCGTCCCATGCCTCGCCGCTGGATCTGTGATCGCCCTCACGGGCCAAAGATTGGTTGTCGCCTGGACAAGTGGCCATCCGGTCGATGCCATTAGGACCCAAGCTCACGTCGTGGCGCTCGTTGTCAAGGATTTGGATCTCTGCTTGACCCCTAAGAAACTGTTTTAGCAGCAGGATGAGCTCTTTCATCGCAATCCTCTCCCCATCCCGCCCCGCGACGAAGCGCCTCCTATATCGCTCGTCGAGTCATGGCGGTAATCGATTGCCGTTATGCAGGTATTTACAGGATGGATGTTTTCACGTGCACTTCGCCTTTCTGCCTAGCAGTGGCGCACGGGACTACGGCGGGCCCCCACTGATAGCGAGACTATCTGAAGATTAGACACGCAAAACCGCTGGAGGAGGATGTTGCCGAGGACCTTTCATGTGACCGAAGAACGATCAAGCAGCTGCGCTGCGGTGCGCGCAGGACTGCCAACTTGTGGGGAAGGGGCGTTCCCTGTTTGCGAGAGACTCTGGCGGACAGCGAGAAGCGGCGACAAAGTCGTTTCCATCATGTGGTGTAGCTCGGCGGTTACGAAGCTCGCGCGCCGCTAGCAGCGACTAATGCGAGCGTAATGCGCTGTAAGAATGCTGTGCAAATCAGACGATAGGGAGAGGTCCGCGATCGCATGGCCGATGGGCAACTATCGGTTTCCGGACGACGCCCCGCCTGAAAAGTGCCCGACTTGGTAGAGCTCGTGCTGTCCCGAAGGACGATGAATTGCAAATCCGCGAGTGTTGCAAGGTTTACCTCCCATGTCGGACACCCGACAGGATCATATGCCTGCCCCCTTGTGTCGATCATAGGCTCTTCTGGCCACGTTCGATGGAGAGGACCTTCCGAACACATCAGCGGATGTCTCCCATGATCAGGCTCAGCGAACAAGCCGTGCCCTACCTAAGAGTGTTTCCGGGTGCGGAGCTACCCTATCAGCCTACCGGCAAGAGGCGGGCGGCGTGCAAATCGGCCGCCCGTGCAAGGTTGCTCTACGTCGGATACCCGACCGGATCACAAACCTGCTCCTAGCTGTTTTGATTATATTTCCTTCTGGCACGTTGGATGCAGGGGATCCCCTAAACGGATGTACTCCTATGGTCAGGCTCACCGAAAAATGCTGTCGCCGGCTTCGAGACCGCGCCCTCGCTGAACCCCAAGCCGGGCAAAGGTCGGAGCATCGTGTTGGAGGCGGGCGACTGTGCCCGACTAAAACACGAAACAAGGTTAGAAAGCATCTCGCTGGCCGAGCTGCGACCATCGAAGCGGGCGGAGATACGTCGATCCCGCCCACGCGCCACAAGTCGCCGGTATGAGTGTCGATCTCATCACTATGCTGGGATCCATGGGTTTCATAGCCGACCACACGAAAGTGGGGACAAACCCTGGCAAGTCCAGCGGCGCCGAAGTCGAGAATGCCGGTAAGCGCAGTGGCCGATATTCGCCGCGAACGTCGCCTACTTGGGAAGCACCTATAGGAGCAAGACAAGTGGAGCTCTCTTGCATTGGAGTGGGTGCTGGGCCGTCCAATTTGAGCCTTGCGTGTCAGATCCACGAGCAGATTGGGCAAGGGGCACTGTTCTTGGATCGGCAAGTCGAATTCCGCTGGCATCCAGGTATCGCATTCGATTCCTCGGAGCTCCAGGTCAGCCACTTCAAGGATCTGGTCACGCTGGTGAATCCGCGATCAGCCTACACTTTCGTAAACTACCTGCACGAGAACGGGCGTCTGTACCACTTCCTGAATGCACAGTTCGAGACTGTGCTCAGAGCTGAGTTCGAGCAATACCTGAACTGGACCTTTCAAAGGAACCCGCTCGTCCGCGGCGGCGAGACGGTGCGCGAAATCCGCTTTGACGGCGAGTTTCGGGTTCGCACCGATAACGCGGTTCTCGATGCCAGAAACGTCGTGGTCGGCATTGGCAAGCAGGCGCATATTCCACCTCAGTTTCAGGGCTGGACTGGACGCAACCTGTTCCACTCATCTGAATTTCTGCACATCCATCCTGAGGTGCACAAAAAGCATGTCTGCGTGGTCGGCGGGGGACAGTCCGGAGCCGAGGTGTTGTTGCACCTTCTTGGTCTGGCAAAAGAACTGCGGCCTGTCTCGATAACCTGGGTCTCGCAGCGCGAAAACTACCTGCCCCTCGACAACAGCCCGTTCACAAACGAGTTGTTCATGCCCTGTTTTTCGGATCGTTTCGCGGCGATGAGCGAGGCGCGGCGCAAGCTGTTCCTTCGGCGTTTCCTGCTTGCTTCGGACGGCATTTCGGAAAGCACGCTGCGCGCGATCTATCAGGCGCTATACCGCCACGCGTTTTTAGAGCCAAACCGATGCGAAATCACACTGCGGCCGGCCTGCACTGTCTCGCGCTGCGTCAACGCCGGCGCGGGCCACAGACTCACCCTGCAGCACGGCATGGAGGAGGTCGAAGAAGTCACGGCCGACATCGTCATCCTGGCCACCGGTTACGAGAACGCGGTGCCGGGCTTCTTGGAACCGATCGCGGACCGGCTGGAAAAGATCGACAACGAATTGGCTATTCGCGAAGATTTTTCGGTGTGCTGGGACGGGCCGCGTGACCGACGCATCTTCGTACAGAACGCGAGCCTAGGACAGCGTGGGCTGGCTGATCCGAATCTAAGCCTGCTGGCCTGGCGAGCGCGTCGCATCCTCGACAGCCTTCTGGGGCGCGCGCCGCGCGCCAACCCCGAGCATCCCGGCTTCATCGGCCCTACCTCTGTCAAGAGGTGGTCCGACACCGTCGCAGAAGAAATGGGCAGCGGGATATGACCGGCCGACTACTGATCATTGGCGGTGGCATCCAAAGAGTGATCCCGCCTTCACTGCAGCGGAGGCTGGAGAGCGAGACACACTTAGCGTCCCGTATGCCGTGGAGTACTGTTCCGTCGACCCACAACCTGACCAGCGTCGACTGCCACCGGAATGTTCGACCAACCAGTCTTTCCAACAGGAGCCTTCGCATGTTGACTGATGCACAAAGACAAAAGTGGCAGAAAGACGGATATGTCAGAGTCGAAAGATTCTTTGATCCCGCGGCTCTGGAAGCCATTTCCAGCTTTGTTGAAGACGTATCACACTGGGAAGTCAGCGATGATAAATGGCTCATGTGGTTCGAGAAGACGACGGACAATCGCAAGATCACCTCCAAGGTCGAGAATTTTCTCGATTTCCATGATCGATTGCGTCGTTTGCTCCTAGAAGATCGGCGCATAGAGTCTGCGGTCGAGGACTTGCTTGGCGAAGATTCGCGCAGGCTCAAGGAGTTGCTGATTTTCCACTATCCCGACAGCGGCGGCTATCGCCCGCATCAGGACATTTATCACATTCCACACAGACTCCCCGACCGGATGGTCCATGCGGTCGTTGCCATAGGCATCGACGACTCCGACCCGGGCAACGGGGGGCTTTTCTTCAGCGCCGGCAACCACAAGAAGGGGATATTTCCCATGGATGCCGGTGGGGTGATTGATCCTGAGATCGCCGAAACATTCTCCTGGGAACCCGCAGTATGGAAGGCTGGCGACATCTTCATCTTCGACGATTACGCACCGCATTACTCGCAGCCCAATAAAAGCAATCGTTCGCGGCGGACGCTCTACTTGGTCTTCCAGCGTGCTTCAACCGGTGGACCGACCCGCGCTGAATATAATGTGTTTAAGCGCGTCCTTAATCCGCCAGAGGGCAAAGTGGCCGATCTAGACAATCTCAAGCCGCCAAACGGCATTTTCTATCGCGATGAACTCACGCAGCCAGGCGTGGCATGCACACGAAACTGATCGACCGCTCCAAAAATGCGGGGAGCATGGCGTTCTGACTTGTGGGCTACTGGAGTTTCGCCGCAGCCCCGTTACGACGCTCCGGCACGTCGGATGCAGTAGTCGCCGGGGCGGTCTTCTCTGACGCCCAAAGCCTACTGGCCGCCCGTCTTCGCCGCCTGTGGGCTGGAGCCGGATTATTCTCGCGGGGGCGCCAGCGGCTCCGGGCTGCCGCCTCTCTTCGCAACTTGCAGCAGAGGCTGTTGCGTTGGCAGCCGAAGATAGCACTGCTTCAACGGCTGAGGTTCGTCATGCGCAAATCCACGTTTTCTCGAACGGAGCTGTCGCGGGCGTTCGGAATCGACATGGCCACGCTTGGAACGGGAAGCGCGGGCACCGGGTTTTCCTTCGGCAAGGTGGCACCGGGCGCCACATCCGAGCCCCATCGACACGACGAAATCGAGGCCTTCGTGGTCCTGTCTGGCGCGGGCAAGGTCAGGACCGACCTTGGGGAAATTTCGGTCAAAACTGGCGATGTCATTCTGTTTCACCCTTTTGAAGCCCATGTGCTGCGCAACGATGGGGACGAAGACCTTAATTTCGTCGATGTCTACTGGCGTGACGGCAAGGCCGCCCTCAATGCAGCTGCACAGACCGCGACTCCGCGCGGACCGATCTTCGTCTTTTCCACGCCGCCGACGCCCAATGGCGATCTGCATCTAGGGCATCTTTCTGGCCCTTATTTTGGCGCGGACGTGTACACGCGTTTCCTGCGCATGAAAGGGGCCGAAGCTTACCACCTGACTGGGAGCGACGATTACCAGAGCTACGTTGTGATCCGTGCCGATGCCGATCAATCGACGCCCGCAAAGGTGGCGCGCCACTACGCGGACGAGATTAGAGCCACGCTTGCACTTCTCGACTGTGAGGTCCACAGCTTCCTGCCCACGTTGGGGGATAGCGCTTATGCAGAGTTTCAAGCCGCGTGTTTTCGTAGTCTTCTGAGCAGCACGGCGGTAGATCTGCGCGAGAGCCCTGCGCTCTTCGATGCTGTGACGGACGACTACCTTTACGAACCGGATGTAAGCGGCCTCTGCCCAGATTGCGGCAGCTCGGCTGGCGGAAACATCTGCGAGGAATGCGGCGCGCCGAACCTATGCCATGACTTGGGTACGGCCCGGTCGCGGCACTCTGCCGAGGCGCCCGTCGTCGGCTCCGTGCGCCGTCCCGAACTTGCGCTGGAACGGTGCTACGTCAATATCGACCGGCATTTAAGGGCGTCGGGCGCCCCCGCTCGGATCATGGACGTCTTCGCGCGTCTGCGCGAACGCGGCGACTTTTCCGTGCCCATCACCCATCCGTCGGACTGGGGCCTACCGGCCGAAGGGCTCCCGGGGCAGGTGATCTGGGTTTGGCCGGAGATGGCTTTTCGATTTCTTTACAACATCCAGGCGCTAGCTCACTTGCTTGGGCGCGACTGGAATGCGGCGATGCCCAGCAATGATTGGCAAATTGTCCATTTCTTCGGCTTCGATAATTCCTTCTACCACGCGCTACTTTATCCGGCGCTTTACGCTGAGGTCTTCTCCCACTGGACGCCGTGCATCCGGTATCATGTGAACGAGTTCTACCTGCTCGAGGGCAAGAAGTTCTCGACCAGCCGCGGCCATGCGGTCTGGGGCAAGGAGGTTCTGACCCCAAAGACAGTCGATGTCGTCCGTCTTCATTTGGGCCTGACACGCCCGGAAGGTGAGCGGACGAACTTCACTCTGGACGCGCTACGCCGCACCGAAAACGAGGTGTTCCAAAGAATCTGGCTGAATTGGCTTGATGCGCTGCACCGGGAAATCAGGCAAGACTTTGGCGGCCGTGTGCCCGACGCAGGCGACTGGGCCCCGGCCGATCGCGCCTTCTTTGCCCGAATAGAGATCCATCGCGCGGCTATGGAACGTGCCTATTCGGACGATGGCTTCTCGGTCCGGCGCGCGGCCGCGCAGGCCTGTGATTTCGTGAGCGATTGCGTACTCTACCGTCAGGCGCAAGACTATGAAGCGGCGCGACGTCTCTATCCCGCCCGCACCCGCACTTCGCTCGCCCTTCAGACGACCGCCGCTGCGATCCTGGCACAGACACTCGCGCCGCTGATGCCCCGATTCGCCAGCACACTCGCGCGAGGCGTCGGCGGCGTGTCAACCGAAAGATGGCCGCGGTCGGTCCAGAGGCTTGCGCCCGCGACGACCTTTGATCTCGGACCTATGCTGGAGTTTTATGCCAGAGCAGACATTCCTGTTCTCAATGAGGGGGAGGCATAAAGGCATTCGGCCAGCAAAATAGTAGCCGGTCATTCCTATAGACGAGAGGCGTTGTCCCGCCATCGGGCACTATCCAGGACGCGCTAGGCTGCCCCAGCGTCCCGAACCGCATCACCTGCTTGACCGGCTGGCAATAGGTCGGAAATTCCGCGATTCCGAAAAAGTTGATCAGCGCAGTGGAGCCCGCTCGGCATTTGCCGCACGAATGGCAGGTGCTGGAAAAGCTGTCGACCGAGTGATCCTCCAAGGCGCGGGCCAGGGTCTCGACGATATATTGGTTAAGGCCAGCCAGTGTTTGTGTTAGTGGCCTTCGGCAGCCACTGGGTAGCGAGTAAAGCTTCGGCATCATCGGCTTTGATTGCCGCCCAAATCTGGTCGAAATTACGATAGGCTATTATTCGACCCAATCGAGCTTCTAAGGACGACCGCCATCTACGGCGCAGATTTAGTATGGTCGCGCTCGAAGGTGAGCCGATGGTGTCGCTCGATTCCTGGCTGGAAAAGGCGACCCAGCGCAGAACAACCGTACCGTGGTGCAGCATTGCATGCTTGTCGGTGCTCAACGCCGCGCGGATCGAACGCAATGCCCGCCGACATGCCAATCGGGTGGTGAATTATACGATGCAAGCAAGGATCACATGCGGCGGTGGCCGCGCTTCTAGACAGCTTGGAACTCGGCGACAGATCACGCCCGCTCTGGTCGACGACTGGGGCAAGCGCGGGGCTTTGGAATGGTCGGTTGCCATGGTGCGTTCCCCGGTCGAACCTGTTCCATAGCAGTCGATCCCGGTTCGGGCTTTCATCGCGGGTCATGGTCATTTGCACTCGACTACCGCGCCTCGGTGGCAGTGACGCGGCGCCCCATCGGCAGAAGCGATAAGCCCAGCCACATTTGATCCAGGCCACCGAATCGAAAGACTTACGTCGTGGCCCCGTGTCCTGCGCGATGTCACGTTCCGCATGGGGCCGGGTGAGATTCCACCACCTTTCAACGGCATCGTCGGGCTTACCCGTCGCGACGACGGGGCGTCCGCTTCGCCTCGCAGCGGAAGCAGACGCGAAATCCTGAGCACTGCGGTGGCGTACAGAAACCTGCAACGCTTCCCAACCTTTGTCACGAAGACATAGGAGGTGCATCGGCAAGCTGCATCCGTCGTCTAGCGAAACAGCATACGCAGGATCTGGTGGAAGCACGCGACGGCACTCGACGCGCTGGGCCTCGTCGGCCCGGCTCTAGGAGAAAAGATCAGGCATAGGCCAGCAGCCAAGGCGCTGCATACGGGGAGTCCGTTGTGGAGATCGCCCGCGCATCGCCGGCGCCGAATGATGCTAGATGAGCCGACGCCAACATTACCGCGGGGCAGACAGCCAAGCGGTTCTCGCCCTCAAGCGTCTGACGCATGATGCGTGTCCAAAAGCTGACAGCGGCAGAAAACATGTCGGGTTCAAAACAACCGGCCGTCTTGGGCTTGTGAGGTTTTTGAGCCAGAACATGCATTTACTGCGGGCTAAGCGCGCTGGCACGACGTTTGCTGGTTTAGATCGGCAATACTGAGTGAGGGCGGATCGCATGAGAACACGCAAGACATTGATGTCTCCGAACCGGTCGGTTCCATTTCTGAGAGAAGAACCAGCTCGCGCATAAACGTCAGGAAAGCTGTGGGAATGGAGAACGACATGTTGCGTAGTGAGTCCCTGGCTCCTCCGATCAAAGTGGACGATTGGCTGCGTGGCGAACCCCTTACGAACTTCAGCCCGGGGATGATAGGTGGAATGGAGCCCTGTTCAATTCGCCCATTTTCTGCGGCACGCCCGCAGGCCGGACATCGCTGCGGAAGCGGGCCCGAAGTCGGCGTAACCGAAAGCAGAAATCCTCCGCTGAGCACGAGACCTGAAATGGAGGAAACGGAATTTCTCACGCAGCGCTTGGCGTTGCCGTCAACAAAGGACGGCGGCCCTTGCCCGCCCGTTCGTCAAATGCCTCCTGCGGCTGATCAGTGCTCAGGACTTCCACGGCTGCTAAGGGAAATCGGGATACAGGGCTGCTGGCCGATTTCATCATCACCAAGGAACTGCGCCGGAATATCCAATCGTTGGCAATCCGGATCCGGACGCCCTGTGGAGGCTCGACATGTTTTAGACCGTAGTGGAGCTTGCGATCGAGGAGCGCTCAGGCGTGATGACATAGTCAACAACAGAAATGAAACCGACCGGTGCTCCAGGCGCGTGCTTTTCACCGTCGGGCGAGTTCGTCGGTCTATCGAGGCGCCTACCGGTTCGGCTTCGAGACTCTCCGGAAACTCGCGGAACCGGCGCGAAACTGGTCGGCGATGCGACTGCAGCTATTGGCCTATCCCGACGTGGCGCGGGCGTGAAGAAACTAATTTTCGAGGAAGGATCATGTCAAACCTGGATGAGATGGCGAAGAAAGTCCGAAAGCTTCAACTGCGCGCGGCTATTGCCAAGACGAACTTGCGCGACCTTGCCGAGGGTCTCCCGGTCAAATGGATTGAGATACAGGAAGTCGCCGAGAAAACGCGTGCCATTTATGCCGAGTTGGATGGTGCCAGGAGAGAGCTCGCCGAAATGAAGACTTTGCGATGAGGAGCACATTCATCAGGCGCGACGGCTCCAGATGGTGCCGGAATATCTGATCGCTATAGATGGCGCGACCTGCATCGGCTGCGGCCGCTCCTTCAAGGTCTGCTCGCGCGAGGTCATGCATCTTACGGCGTCGACGACGCGGGTGAAATCCTCGGCGCCTGCGACGGCGGTGACGACGACTTCGATGGTGAGCTCAATCGCATGATCATGGTTGTCGACCATGCCGGCCGCTGCATTGGCTGCGGAGCTTGCGGCCGCGTTTGCCCCAAGAACTGCCAGACCCATGTCGCGGCCGACCAGATCGCAGCCTGTGAATGATTTGACGAGACAAATCAGGAGAACGGCATTGCGCTTCATCACATTTTGCCGGCTCCTCGGGCTGGTCCTGTGCGGCAACGCTGTGACAGTTTACTTCGCCTTGCATTGTTCGTTCCGTCTAGCAGTCGTCACGACGCTGGGCTGTTCGCTACTTCTTCAGCTGGGCTATTTCGCAAGTGTGCTCTTTCTGATTTGGCGATCCAGCTGCGCTGGCAAACCCGGGCAAGGGGCTGCTTTCGATAGGTCCCAGGAAGTTCGGTACCAGTCGCGCGACGATGATGACCGAAAGAATGAAACTCAAGATGGGCCCCAGCGCAATCAAACGCTCGGCATATCGCTGCTCCTCCCTTGAGGCGCTGTAACAAGATCAGAGCCCAGATTCATCACTTTGTTCAAGTTTGATTATTGAGATCATGGTGCCCCGTATGGTCGAAGGCGACGGCATTCTCATCGTTCTAACGCCAGGGGAATGCATCTGCCGGCAATGGCGTAGTCGATCGCAGCGCACGGCATGCGGGTTGCTTCGTCTCGAAGGCGAACGAAGCGACGCAAAACATAACAATGGCGCTCTGTTGGAATATCCGAACGCAGCCGACCTCACTGTCAAATAGCCCTCTTGCAAAAACAGCTCTGCGTCGCAGCTCAATCCCGTGCCGCTGGAGAAAACATGCTGAAAAAGTTTGAACGCTACCCGCTCACCTTTGGACCAACGCCCATCGAGAAGCTCGACCGGCTCAGCAAGCATCTGGGAGGCCAGGTGGAAATCTACGCCAAGCGCGAGGACTGCAACTCTGGTCTCGCATTCGGCGGAAACAAGCTGCGCAAGCTCGAATACATCATTCCCGACGCGATTGCGTTAGATGCCGATACGCTCGTCACTGTCGGCGCCGTGCAGTCCAACCACACACGCATGGTCGCTGCGGTCGCCGCCAAGATCGGGATGAAGTGTCTGCTGGTCCAGGAGAGCTGGGTCCCACATGAGGATGTCGTCTACGACCGGGTCGGCAACATTCTCTTGAGCCGCCTCATGGGAGCAGAAGTGCGTGTGGTCGACGAGGGCTTTGACATTGATATCAGCCGCAGCTGGGAAAAAGCAGTCTACGAGGTCAAGGCAAGGGGCGGCAGACCTTATCCGATAGCAGCGGGCGCATCAGCGCACCAGAATGGCGGCCTTGGCTATGTGGGGTTCGCGGAGGAAGTGCGCGCTCAGGAAGAACAGCTTGGGTTTGCCTTCGACTACATCGTGGCTTGCACGGTCACCGGTTCAACTCAGGCCGGCATGCTCGTCGGGTTCGCCAAGGACGGTCGACAGCGCAATGTGATCGGAATTGACGCCTCCGCCACCCCCGCCCAGACCCGCGCGCAGGTGTTTGGCATTGCCCAATATACAGCGGCCCTCATCGAGCTCGGAACGGAGATTGTCGAGGATGTGGTCGTGTTGCTCGAGGACTACGCAGGCCCCTGTTATGGCATTCCGTCCGATGAAACCAAGGAGGCCATACGCCTGTGTGCACGGCTTGAGGGGATGATTACGGATCCCGTCTACGAGGGCAAATCGATGCAAGGGATGATCGACCTCATCCAGAAAGGCTTCTTTCCGGCCGGATCAAGGGTGCTGTACGCCCATCTCGGCGGCGCCCCCGCGATCAACGGTTATGGCGGCATGTTCCGCGATGGCTGATTGCGTATCTTGCAACATCATGAACCTGACGATTTCGTGCTCGCAACCGGCGAGACCCATACGGTCCGCAGCTTTGTCGAGGCTGCGTTCAGGCGAGTCGAAAAGGAGATCGTCTGGGAGGGCGAAGGCGTTGACGAGGTGGCCGTGAACGTATGGCAATCAGCGCTGATCCGAATCGACAAATGCTAGCCGACGAGAACTTTCGACGAGCTCGTCTCGGAAATGGTCGAGACCGACTGCCGCGCCTGCGGGATCATGCTTTCGTAACGGGAACACACGATGAGTTCGTGGGCGGTGCATCTTGCCGCCCCGCGGCGATCCGCATTCGCAGGCACCCTTTTTCGGGCCGTGGGCCGGCATCGATCACATCCGGTCGTTCGGATCGGCAAATTCCACACATCCTGCAAAGCAGGAAACTATCCGCCCTTTCATGCGATCGACGATTTGGCAAAAAACTGGCTTTCAAACAGGTCGGAGTAACCATAGAAGGTTGCCCAAGACATGACGTCGTTCAAAGTCCACGAGCACAGGGTAACGTCGCCGTTTGGAAGAATAATATTCCGACACGTCGTCGGTCCACGCAGGTCAGCGCTTCGACGACTGGCTGCCGTGGTTCAACGATGTTGGGTCGACGCTTCCAGCCCTGCTGCTCACCGGTCGCGCGAACCAGAGCTTCGGCAGGAATTTCGGCTACATCTGGGTGGGGCTCGCCCAAACCCGAATCGGATCGAAGGGATGTACGCGGCGACGAGTTGACGAACCAGGTCGCGATACTTGTCTCTGACTAGGTGGCTGTTCATGTGATGCCATCATCGAAAACATGGACCACGAATATGCCCAAGGGCATGGCTTGCAAGCGTTGTAGATCCTGGCCGTTCATGCCGACCAGCGTCGTGAAAATCCTGATGCCATGGTCTTTGCCGAAGGCGTGCTCCACGATTCCGGTGCAGTCCAGATTGAGCCAAGGCTCGGACTAACTCGCAAAACTAATGTCGGTACGCGCGCCAGACACCGCTTGAAGTCTTCAAGACTGAGATGCCTAGCATGTGATACTTTTCTTTGCAGGTCCACATCCCACAATGCATCTCGTGGTCGTCGTTGTCTCCAAAACCCTGCCGGCTGGGACTGCAGGGCCGAACTTGGCGGCAAAAACATGTTTGCGTCGTTGGTGGCGGCCAGTCGGGGAGCCGTATCGTTTCCCCGACACGAGTGCCGCGCCACAAAAGGCTATCCGGCGCGCAATCTCGCCACGGTCCGCCGCCCCGTGCTCAACCCGTTCCGGGGCAAGCGCCTCAGCCATCCTCGCAGTTTAACGCTTCAATGATGTGCCTCGGATCTTCGATGCCAACGTACGATGTCTCAACTAAAACAATCCGACACCTCGTGTCGCCTTGTCTGGCCCGCGACACGGGCTGTTGAAGCTGTTTTGGGCTCAAGTTAAATTGCTGGAATGCTATCACAAAATTCTGTCTCTGGCTCGATCAGCCCAATTGGCATCGGGTTTGCGACGCTGGTTGCGAGCTGAGCAACTTGCCGACTGGAATTCATGATCGCAACAATCGAGGGAAAGTTAACATGTCGGGTCAGAGACGGATATTACTCCGGGGGAAGAGGGCAACTGCAGACCGGCAATGCCTGCGACTCATAGACCAACCTCCTCCTGGAGGCGATGATGGCCACGATCTCAATCGGTATTGCCGACTTTCTTGAAGCCATTCTTCGATTTGTCGCGCCACATCGACCACACCTCCGCCCTGAACTAAGACATTGCAGTCACCCGTCCGCGCAGTGATGCATGTCCAGAAAAGGAACCTGTAGATGAGAAAAATCGTTGCTGCCAAGCTTCATGGCATCATTGTGACTGATGCGGATCTGAACTACCACGGCTCAATAACTCTGGACCCAGACCATTGCGACGAGGCGGGTATTCTTCCGATGGAATTCGTTGACATCTGGAATAAGGCTTCAGGCGCGCGAATTAGCACGTATGTCATTTACGGTGAAAGGGGCACTCGTTGCTGTGTGCTGAACGGAGCCGCTGCTCGTACCTGTCAGGTCGGAGATGAGATGATCGTTTGTGCCTCCGTATATATTGAGGAGCATCGGATTGGAGAGATCAAACCCCGTGTGCTGACGTTCAACCGGGACAATACTGTGCGCGACCGCATGTTCTACGACAGTGGAGCTAAGGAGGATGGAACGATGACGTTCGCAGTTCGCAAAGGCTTGCCTAGTTTTGGTAGATAACCCGCGGTTAACGATGCTTGGCAAGCCGCGCTGTTTTGCCGACTCATCTGGGCGGTCTGATGTGTATTTTAGAAGATCAAAGGAGAATGAGATGCAACAGCGGGTCGCCCCTTCCGGCATATGCGCTAAGATAGGTTTGGCATGGACTGAAATTTGCGCGTTCGTGGCGGCTCACGCCAACGATGTCGCAAGGCATGAAGATTTTGGCGCAGGATTGCCAAGGGAGGTTGAGTAAAGATAGCTGCGATCCGAGAGGCGACGATCTGGCGGGTAGCTCGCCACAGCACTGGACGCCCGTCGCTCAGAGGGGAGAGAGCGCCGCGCATCTTGTGCCGCGGCCACGGATTTGCGCAAAGGCGATCAGGCGCATCTTCAGGGGATCGCCCTTCTTCAGGCCCAGCCAGACAGGCGATTCGATGACCTCCTCGCGGCAGCTCTTCAGATAGCCCGATGAGATCGACGCGTCGCCGCTGGCCTCGAGCATCGCACATCTTCCACGCCGCCCGCACCACAACGTCGCGGCCTTGCGCCACGACCTTTGCGATCCGTTCGGCCTGCAGATAGGCGCGGTCGCCGATGCGGATCTCGCCCGGTATCACCGGCACGCGGTCGATCAGTTCGGCCTCGCTCTGGTCGGTGATCTCGATGAAATCGAACTGCTCGCGCTCAAGCTCGAAGGCGCAGTGCATACGCCAAAGCCCATTGTTCTTTCGTCTCGGATATGATCGAGGCGATCGAGGCGCGCATCGGTCATTGAACTGGTCTTGTGCACGAACGCGTCTCAACTTTGACCTTCTGGCGGAGCTTGAAGCAATCCTGTCGGAGATGTTCTGCGCGCGCGTGCTTGCCTTTTCCTCTGTCATGCTTCCTTGCTTCAGGCAAATTGACAAGCGGAAGAAAGCCCCTCGTCGTGTTCGATCGCACTGCGCACATCTCACTCGCCTGCAACAAGCCGGTGGTCGCTGATGAAACGCGGGTGGAAACAATTGCACGCAACGACATCCGAGCTCTGGACCGCCTGTGGCCGCTGGTCAGAAACGCCGTGTCCGACCAGCCATCAAGCGCCAGATGCGCCGACGTTCCGCCATCGTGCCCGTGATCGGCCAGTCAAGACCGAGCACGCCATGGGCCGCAACGACCTTGCCAGCGAGCACGGCGACATCGTCAACGCCTTACCACCTCGAGCCATTCAGTCTTGCGCAAAGTTGTGATCGGCTGACGTTTTTCCAAACACCGATCCGCTTAGAAATCGGCAATTGGAAGGATGTCTTTCCGTCGCGAGGTAGACCGATGAGTAATCCACAAATCGCCGGCCATGAACAGAAGGCCCGAGAAGCGCTGGCGCGCTGTGCTGATGGCTATTCCTTACCTCGGGAGTTCTACAGCGATCCCGATATCTATCGGGCGGATGTCGAGGCGGTTTTCTTCAAGGAGTGGCTGTTCGTCGCGCCCGAATGCGAGTTCCCCGATCCGGGAGATTTCGTCACCGTGCAGATCGACACCACACCCGTCATCGTCCTCAGAAGCCAAGAGGGCGAGTTGCGTGCCTTCCACAATTCCTGCCGTCATCGCGGCTCACGCCTGTGCAGCGAGCATCGCGGCAACAAGGCACGCCTGGTTTGCCCCTATCACCAGTGGACTTACGATCTTGACGGCAAGCTGCTCGCCACACGCTATATGAGCGAGGATTTTGATCCGTCCAAATTTCCACTCAAGTCGGTCCACGTCCAGTCGCTGGAAGGGTTGGTCTATATCTGCTTGGCAGACGAGGCGCCAGACTTCAAATCCTTCACAAAAGCCGTCTCGCCGTACATCGCGCCGCATGAGCCACGCCGGACCAAGATCGCCTACGATTCGGTGATCGTAGAGGAAGCGAACTGGAAGCTCGTGATCGAAAATAACCGGGAATGCTATCATTGCGGCGGTGCGCATCCTGAACTGCTGGTTTCTCTGATTGAAATGGCATTGCCGGACGACGAGCGATTCGGCGAAGAGTTCGAGATCATGCAGCAGAAGGCGCGCGACTGGGACGCGCTCGGCCTGCCCCATGCGCCGGTCAATGGCGGTCTCGAGTTCCGCTGCATCCGCCTGCCCTTTCGTAAAGGGGCAATTTCAATGACGATGGATGGTAAACTCGCCTGCCGTAAGCTGCTAGGCGAAGTGACAGATCCCGATCTTGGATCGGTGCGCATGTTCCATGTTCCGAACAACTGGAGCCATTTCCTGTCTGATCACATCATTGTTTTCCGCGTTCTACCGCTCGGGCCTGATCGCACCGAGGTGCGGACGCTATGGCTGGTGCACGAAGACGCGGTGGAAGGGTGGGACTACGAGCCCGAGCAGCTTTCAGAAGTATGGCGGGTCACCAACGACCAGGATCGCGTGCTCGCCGAAGAGAATCACAAGGGCATCAAGGCCGCTGGCTACGAGCCCGGACGCTATTCCGAAGTAGCAGAGTTTATGGTGTTGAACTTCATCAAGTGGTACCGCCAACAGCTATCTAACCAGTTCGACGGGCCGCAGCACGATCTGATCGCGGCGGAGTAAACCATCTATGGCGCAACACGCGAGCTTTGCGGCGCGGGCCTTTCCGAAGCCCGGCGTGCCCGTTTTCGAACCGGACGAACTGCGTATTGTGCTTATTGATCGGCGCGCGGAAACTGCTAACGTCACAACGTACGTCTTTGAAGCTACCCGCCAAGATGGGCAGATATTCCGACATCATCCGGGTCAGTTCCTGTTACTTAATCTGCCTTCAGGAAGCAATCTATTCCAGCGCAGCTTCACAATCGCGTCAGGCGGCACGGGCGGTAACCGCATCGAACTGACCATCAAGACCGGTGGGCAGGCGCAGGCGACGCTCTGGATGAAGAAAAACCTGCGTATCGGCGATATGCTGGCTGCACGTGGCCCATTTGGACATTTCAGTGTTGTGCATGCGCCTAAGGCGCCGCTGTTGCTGGTGGGCGCGGGCAGCGGTATGACACCGATAATGTCGATGCTGCGCTGGCTTCGGGTGCGCGCAGAGACGCTCGATATTGCAGTTGTGCAGCTGGCGCGCTCACGCGCCGACGAGATATTCGCCGACGAGATCGGTGCTATGGCGGAGGCAATGCCCAACCTCTCTGTTCATCTCTGCTTGTCTCGGCCGGATGGAAAATGGACGGGATTGTCGGGCCGAATCAGCCGGCCGCTGCTGCGGGGAATCGTGCCTGACATGGCGCGTCGCGTCGCGTTCTGCTGCGGCCCCGAGCCTGTGATGAAGGCGACGCGCGCGATCTATCTTGCAGAAGGCGGCGTAGAAGACGGGTTCATCACTGAGACCTTTGGCGGCGCAGAGCGCGACGCTGCCTCGCGTCGGCGACAGATTGCCATGCCCGCTCTTCGTCCTGTAGAAATTCTGTCTGTTTCCACGCCTGTCGACAAGAGGTCAGAACCTGCATCAACGCCGGTTGCCTCCGGCGAAGCTCTGATGATCAGCTTCCGGGGCAAGAATTTTCCCGCCAAGCCAGGACAGTCGATCGTTGCCGCCGCAGCCGCGAGCGGGCTGCGTATTCCGACCGGCTGTGGTGAAGGTTGTTGCGGCACCTGCCGCGTCCGTCTCATAAGCGGCCAAGTCGATATGCGCGACCGCGGCGGCATCAGCCGGCGCGACAAGGCGGCTGGCTATATCCTCGCTTGTTGCTCTTATCCGTTGAGTGACCTTGAAATCGTAAATGACGTCGCGGGCGTGGATCAGGCCGTTATTGTGTCTCCCCCCTTAGTGTCCTCAAAATAGTCGGGGATCCAAGGAGAAGGGTTGCTGTCAACGACTGCAGGGTGCAATGGAGATCGTAATAGTGCCGCGAACGCGCCGGCCGTCCTGCCGCAGGTCATACCAGTGGCGCAAGCCATGGGCGATTTAGCGTCGGGCACGGCAAGATCATGCCCGCTGCTTCCTCGGCGACATAGTTGGTGATCGGGTGTTGTCACGTTAAGTCCCTCTGCCCTGAGACGTCTTTAGTTTTCAGGCGACGCAGGCCGCAATGTTCCAAGCATCGAAAGCCTCGAGGCAATGGTAGCCGACGGCGGCGGGATGGAACTGAAAGCAGTTGCGGATAGCTTAGAAGGAGACGAAACATTGCACCCTCCCAGCGATGGTTCGTTCCGTTTTCGAAACGGCAGATGGCTGACTCGGCGCGATTATTGAGCCTCTTGTGCGACCGATGGTCGAGACCGGGGCGCAACTCTAGTCTAAGTCTAGTCTTTGCCGCACCGCAGGAGCGAAGCCTTGCCGGTGACGATCCTCTTCGGACACCATATGGCTTCAACAACCTGACCAGCAGGGGCTTTGCCGCCTTGTCCCGTCGCTTCTACAAGATTTCCTCGAAAACGGTGCCCTGCTGATCCACTGCGCGCCAGAGCCAGAACTGCCTGCCAGCGCATTTCACCACGACTTCGTCCGGATCCCAAACATCCGGAGCGCGCCTGCCGTCGCCGCAGGTTGCATGCCATCTGGGATCCGAAGTTGGCCGTCCAACGGCGGACCGTTTCATAATGACACCTCGACTCCATGCTCGAGCAGCATTTCCTTTACCCCACGCAGACTCAGTTTGAAGCTAAAGCCAGACCGCGTGAACAACGATCTGCGGCGGAAACCGATGACGTGTCAAACTGATATCTGATGTCTTCAGCCCAACTACGTTAAATTCGACACGCAATCAACCGCGCGCCAATTTACGTAACAAGACCATTAACGTGATCCTCGGTCTCTTCCTTCCGATGGCGGAATTGTTGAACATAAGGATTAATAACTATTCGAATTCCAGTAAGTACTGAGAGGCATAAATATATTATGGTCGCGTTGGATTGCATTAATTGGCAACGAATCTAATTTTATGAACTTGTCTTGTCCAAGGAAAAGTAAAGCGTACGGACGCCAAAATACCGGGCACACGCATGCCTAAACTTTGCTATCTGTCTGCCTCAGGCTTCGTTTATCCTATGCTTTGTGCCCACTTAACGCGACGGCCGTCTTGTTCAAGTGGGCGTCATCTCGCCGACGCTCACGCGACGGCGAATGCCCGAACTGTTCCCGATAGCAGGCGGAGAAGTAGGAGCTGGAACAGAAGCCCGTCGCGATTGCGATATCAACATTGGCAAGGCTGGTATGGTATAGCAGATCCCTCGCTTGTTCCAGGCGCAGGGTCTTGTAGTACCGAGCGGGAGTTTGGCCAGTATAGCGAAGAAACATCCTTTCGAGATTGCGCACGCCCAACCCGACCTTTCGAGCGATCTGGGTGGTGCTTAGCGGATTTTCGAAATTCTGCATCATCAGACCCGCGGCTTGGCCGAGCTGCGGCGGGAGTGTGTCCAGGCGCACCGAGCTGCCCGAGCGCTGTTCGACGCTTCCGGTTCGGATCCGATCAACTTGAAACTGGTTGGCGATGGAGCGGGCGAGGAGATCGCCGTGGTCCTGCGCGATGATGTGAAGCATCAAATCGAGCCCCGCCGTCCCGCCCGCGCAGGTGTAACGGCCCTTGTCGATGACGAAGAGCTCATTGCTGAGCTGAATGTAGGGAAACTCCTCGCGGAAAGCCGGCTGCCCCTCCCAGTGCAGCGTGCACCGCGCATCGTTTAGCAAATTGGCCCGAGCAAGAAAGACAGCCCCCATGGACAGCGCCCCCATCCGGCATCCTTCGCGTGAGCGCCGGTTCAGAATGACGTTGAGGCGTGTCTGATCTTTGGCGACGAGCGTCATGCCAGCGCAGACAAAAAGATAATCGGAACGTTTCGAATTGCCCAAGCGATCATCGACATTAACAGAAATGCCATTTGACGCATTGGCCGCGGCGCCGTCTTCCGACGAGAAAGTCCAGCGATAGGCCTCAAAGCTGAGCAACCGGTTCGCTGCCCGTAGCGGCTCGATGGCGCTGCTCACGGACATCAGGGAGAAGCCGTCGAGCAACATGAACTCGACGTGCTGAGGACATCCATCCGTGCTCTTTTCGATGATCGGCATCATCTACCCGATCGGTAAAAAAGAAAGCCGGGCAAAAGTCCCTTCCATCCAAGTATTCGGCGTAGAGTGAGTACCGGTCAGCTCCAAGGATATGGACTATTCGAGATAGGGTGAAGTTCTCCCGCCGCGTAGCGCCCCAGACGGAACGGTTTGAGCAGCGAGGATTCGTTTCCGATCACCTCTTCCGCGACCAGCGCGCCGACACCGATCATCTTGTAGCCGTGGTTGGAGTCTGCGATCATGTAGATGTTCTCACGCAACGCTTCGAAGATCGGGAAGCTGTCTGGCGTGAAGCAACCGATGCCTCCCGAAGGCTCCTTGTGATATTGAGACATTGTGCCTTCAAATCGCTTATGGCAGTGCGCCAGCGCCGACACCCACATATGCGCGAATTCAGGGCTTGAAACAAATTCTGACGAGGCTGGGCCATAAGGATCGATCTGGACCTGATTGACTGGAGTGTCGACCTTGTAGGGCATTGCGCCGCCCTGGATGCCGCCGAAATTAAAATCGGGCTTGTAGTAGATGCCCCACATGCTCTCAGTGATGATGCTGCCATCGACGGCGGAATAGAGTGGGGCGTCAGTGTCGACATGCATCACCGGCGGCATCTTGCCGTCGTTGGTCTTGAACACGTCCGGTTCGACAACGAGCACGCCTTCCTCCAGCTGCCAGAAGCGCCACATCGGAATGCCGTCATGCAACTCGCCGTCCTTGCTCTTGATTGTCACAGTATCGGGCAATTCCGCCATCTTCCAGAAATCGCGAACCCAGGGGCCAGTGCCGACCACGAGATAGTCGCAGGCGATATGTCCGCGATCGGTGTCGACGCCGGTCACGGCCGAATTTGCTCCATTGGCGAAGGTCATGCCTTTGACGGTGACGCCGCTGAGGATCCGTACGCCTTCATTCTCGGCCTTCTTCGCCAGCGCATAGATAGCGGCAGCGTTGTGAGCGTAGCCACCCTTCTTCTCGTGCAGCACCGAGATGATATTCTTCGCCTGCCAGTCAGAGAACAGGTTCTTCATATAGGCGTCGGACTCTTTGACGCCCTCCACGAGGACCGATTCATAGCCGATCGCCTTCTGCTGCTCGTAGATCGAACGCACGTCATCGCGCATTGATTCCGAGCTAATCTGCATGTAGCCGACGGCGTTGTACTGATAGGCCTTCGGATCGCTTTCCCAGATACTAACCGAATGGGCCATCAGCTCGCGCATGGCGGGCTGGAAGTAGTTGTTGCGAACCACACCGCAGGCAATACCCGATGCGCCAGCGGCGATTCCGCTCTTGTCGACGACAAGGATGTCGTTTCCACTTCCCTTCCGGGTGCGCTTGAGCGCCAGTGCAAGGTGGTAGGCCGTCGAAAGGCCGTGGATGCCGGCGCCGATAACGAGGTACGGGGCCGCCCTAGGGAACGCCATGGTCGATCATCTCCAGTTTGTCAGCCGGCTGTTTTTCGCTTGTCTATGCTTGACTAAATCACCCGGCTATGGCCGCAGAATGTTGGATAAACGGCAGTCCCGGCCAAAAAACCGGCAGCTTGCGATGGGAAACGATTTTCTACAAACCGCAGTGCCCCCTGCCGGGTGTTGTCACGTTAGGTCGCTCTGCCTTGAGGCCAGGCGACGCAGGCCACAATTTACCCGGCATCGAAAGCCTCGAATGGTCGAGACCGGGCACCAGAGCCAGAACTGACTGCCGGCGCATTTTACCAGGAGTTCGTCCAGATCCCAAACATCGCCGGGGCGCGCCTGCCGTCGGCGCAGGTTGCATGCGAGTTTGGCGTCCGAAGTTGGCCGTCCAACGGCGGACCGTTTCATTTGACACCTCGATTCTATGCTCGAGCAGCATTCCTCAACCTTACGCAGACTCGGGTCGAAGCGGACGTAAAGCCCGAACGCGGATCGGCCCTCAACTTATTCCTGACTTGTCGGCGTGCAGTACAGTCCCTCGGCTTCCATGAGTACTGCGCCGCCAAAGAACCACCTTCTGCATCCTTAATTGCTTCCGTCGCAGACGTCGGGGCTATCAAAATCAAGTCGCAACCAAGACTCAGCCGTACGCATCAGACCTTGCGTGACAGTTGTGCGGTGGGCAGGGCCATTGACCGTTGGTGCCAAATATGTGAGCCGGAAGGGGGCATTTGATAATGTGCAGACTAGAATTGCTGCCTAAATATTAAATTTTAGATATAGCCTGCATTGGACGCTTGTCGGCGTGGACAAAAAGCCCCCAATAGAGCTACACAGAAACAATCGGATGTTTCTTTGCCGAACTGCCGGAAGTCTCGGTCGCTCCAGCATCCGTCGAGTGACAAGTTTCATCCGGAGGATGTCAATCGTTGCGGATATGTCGCTGCTCAATTCGAATGATCTTTGTAAATATATTACCGTTGTTGTGACGATAGAGCTTGACCGTGGACGCCTGGAGCTCGTCGACCACTTCAAGCGCTCGATGCGCGCGGCCAAGGAGGTCACGCAATGCTATATGGTAACAGGCGACGCTGATTTTGTGCTCATCGTGACGGTCGAAGACGTCGAAGCCTTTTACGTCTTCGTGAAGAAGAAGCTCTATAACGATCCTAATGTGCGCAAATTTAAGAGCATGATCAGTCTTGACTATGTCAAGTCCGGTCCAAGGAAGACGGTATAGCTCGTTTGAAACTGGTATCTTGATGTCTGCATCGCCCATTGCGTTCAATCCGACACACAAGCAACCATTCACCAATTAAGGTGGCAACACCAAATAGACGCCCTGCTTTACCTGCTACCGCTGGTCAGTAGCGTTGCCGGTGATCAACAGTGTAGGGTGTCAAGTGATTATTACCGGGGATTTTGAGCCACGGGGACGAACTCATGTCCATTCTGGGCTAACGAAGTGCATCGATGTTGCCAGAGTGTCTAATACGCGACACTGTGATGTCGACTTAACCTCCCGTCGCACTAAGCAATTGGGTCGATGTGCAGAAAAGAGCATTTAAAGGCCTCTGCCCCGCCTGGCACGACTTTTGATGCGTCTCTCGTTAGGCGGAGGAGCTGGCGAGCGATTTATATATCGTGGGCGAGATTGGGATCACTGAAGCGAAGAAAGGAAAGCAGCATGTCAGGTCAGGCATCAACTGCAGAGCGCAGCAGACTTCAGGGTGCGAAGTACGATTTCACGGCAACCTACAATCGCAGGTGGCCGCACGCCTATTTACGGACGTGTTTATTCCTGGACTATATGCTTCCAGATCGGGCCAAGCCGATTTTCGAAAGGATCTTTGCCGATTATCGACGCATTCGAAACAAGACGAAGTTGAAAATAATCGATGTCGGTTGCTCCTATGGGGTCAACGCTGCCTTGCTACGAACCGATCTCGACCTTGACGATCTTTATGCTGCCTATCTTGATCCCAACGGATCGCTGTCGCGCCGGCAGGAGATCGAGCATCGCGCCTTTTTTCGCAAACAGGGCCTCCGCGACGACATCCAGTTCGTCGGCGTGGATCCATCTTTCCGGGCTGTTCGCTATGCGCTGGATCTGGGTCTGTTGGAGGCTGGCGTCACGGCTGATGTGGAAACACGTGATTTGACGGAAAAGGAGCGAAGCGCACTCGCGGATGCGGATATCCTCATCAGCACAGGCTGTGTGGGTTACGCAAGCGAGGCGACCTTTGCACGCGTGTATGAGGCGTCGGCATCGTCACGCCCGTGGGTCGTCGCCTTCGCAATGCACCCCTTCAGGTACGACGACATCGCCGCGGTTTTTCGAGCTTTCTCGTTGGAAACACGGCTCCTAGAACGGTTCAGACAGCGCCAGCGCCGCTTCTCCACATCGACGGAGCGGCAGGCGATCCTGAAGGATATGGCCAAAGGCGGCATGGACGATCAGCTAGAGCGCACGACCGGCTACATCTATGCGTCGTGCTACATCTCCGCACCGCCGGGCGAAACGCTGTGAGCCCTGTTTACACACGCGGATTGAGGCCAAGTGGCTCACCAGCTTCTGCGGTTCACGGAACGGCCGCATGTCGCCGACGACGGCGATGATACCGCTCGCGACGATGGCATTGACGCCGGTGATCGTCTGAAGCCGCCGGACTTGCACATCATCAACCGCTTCCCGCGATGTCGCGATCGAGGTCAGCCAGATCCTCGGCCAGGCGATCGATCTCGCGGATGTGGGGGCGATAGCGGCCCGCTCGTCACGCAAGCACCTGCCACTCGAGCCAGGCGCGACCCTGACGGTTGAGCAGATCGGCATGCGGGCACTTCGGCACGAGGTGCGCCTGCAGGATGCCATGCACCTCGTTCTTCACGCGCGTGCGATGCCGCACGACCTGCTTGCGCCGTGCGACGAGGCGGCGAAGCGGCTCAGTCCGCTCATCGGGAACCCATACCTCCGGCAGAAAGCCGCTGCATGGAGTTGCGCCAGAAACCCCGGCATCGATCTTGTCGGTCTTGATCCTGGCATGGGCGATCGCCTTCACCTGCATCGGGTTGGCGACAATCACCCGGCCGACATAGGGCGACAGAACAGTCCCGAGCGGGTCATGTCGACCCGCCCGTGACGGCGCAGCCGGCCGTGATCCCAAACCGTCCATTCCATCACACGTCTCATCGGCTCTCTCCTCAAACAGTCGGGAGCCGGCGGGCGACCCACCTACGGATCCGCGCTCTCGGCGCAACCGGGCAGACCGCAGGGGCGGCCAGCTACTAACGCGAGCTCGCAGCTCATCGAATTGATCGGCCTGACTGCACTTGGCATGCTCCCGGTGCCTCTGTCCCGGATGGTCGCACCATGCGCCGAAAATCGATCATCTCTAGCGGGGAACGGATGGCACCGTCATGATCGTACGGGTTTCATGCTGGAGCGCCTCAAAAGGCGAGATCAAGCGGCGCACCGAGGTCGTCGGCATCTTCCCAAATGATGACACATCGTCCGTCTGCTTGGCGCGATTCGGCTCGAACAGAACGACGTGTATGGACCGTCCCTGACTTAAAAGGGAATTCGAAACGGAGATGACGGGTCCGGTGCTTGCGGTCGTGTATCCAGCTAGGACATGCAGGCGCACGGCTGCTGGCCCTGATGGTTTTCGCGGATCGGCGGTTAGACAAATGGACGAGCTCTGTTCGCTTGCATCATTCAAGAGACCTTTGCCGACCCGGTCCGACCGGTTCGCCATCACATTCGTTTACCGCAAGCTAGCGCCGTCCGCCAGCGCCAAGTCGGTTATGCCATTACCGCGCTGCCAGCGCCGATAGTTTTCGGCACGGGTCAGCATAGCCCATAATGCACGAGCAGTTTTGTGCGCGACAGCAGTCTTCGCTACGGGCTGCTCCCGAGGTGTCGCCGGAGAGCCGCACGGCCGGATGCGTCCACCGTGGAGCTGAAAGACGGATTTGGCGATATCGATTCCGATGGTGACAACAGGCACGGCCGGCTTTTCTTGAGCTATAGGGGAAAACACGCTCCACTATCCGCAGTTCGGAAGAGGCGGTCCATGCCATCAAATGGGCCGTGCAACGAGCCAGATACGTGACGCTGGAAACCATCAGCCAAATGAGCGATGATCCTCTCATCAGCCTGCCAGCCGTGACGCGCTGATCGGCCCGGACTCATGCCGGAGAGCGCGGCGACCAAGCCGTCACCTACACCACTCCCCTGGAACACGATCGCGGCGCAGCACCTTGAACTCGTCCCTTAAGAAATTTTGTCTCATTTTCTGCAACGCCGAACAGGGTATTTTGGATGCCGACAGTCGAGGGAATATTCGTCCGATGACAGAAATTTCAATCCACGCCGCTTTGTGCGGATTGCATTTCGGCAATCGACCGATTTTGGCGCAAATTCTCCTCGACCGCGCAGTAGTATTTCTGGCGTGGTTTCCTACCAGAGTAGTTTATTAGATAAGCGGTCGACGGAAGCTGCCGGGGTGCAGTGCCATTCGCCGATCCTCGCGTGAAGACAGACGGGGTTTAACACTATTGACAATCAGCGAAAGGACCGCAGGCGTTCCCGAGAGTGAATACCTTCGCCGGCTTCATGGTGAAGTCGAATGGCGCGGTGCGATATCAGCACGACATTACCTACCTGACGGGATTACCGCCCTCTCAAGCTGCGTCCTGCAGGCGCTGGTGGTTCCGACGCACGACGATGAACTAACCTTCGTTCTGCGGCGCTACGCTGGCGGCAAACTGCTTTATGCGAGAAATCATCGCTTAGCCAGAAGCTAGGATTGCACTAGGGCGGTCACGTGTTCTGGAGATAAAGATTATGCGCGAGGCCGAGCAAAAAGGGCACCTGGGTCGTGCCGCAGGGAAGCCGCTCTAACGGCATGAGCGCATTCAAACCGAAAATTTACTGGAGGATAAAAAATGAACCTATCGGCCAGAAGACAAGAAATTCAACAGCGTGCCCGTGAGTTAACGCAAAATTTTCGAACTCTAGGAAACAGGCACCCTAACGCCTATTAACAACGCGAACTTGTAAAGGCCCATCGCATGACTGTCGCCTCGATCGCCAATCCAGATTTGATCACCCTGTCGGACAACAAAGCGCGATGGAACCTGCCTGACCACCGCCGCCACGGCTTTTATAATCTCCACACAACGATGCTCTATTCGATGTCGCTGCGCGCCCCGCGAGTCCTGCCACTCAGGAAGGACGTCGACTGGACCATCGGCGAGCGTCCCGGCGTCGCACGTTTCCTCGCCGTGCCGCATTTCTCGGCGTTCATCGTGGTGCGTGGCGAGCGCGTCCTCTACGAGCGCTATGCGCCTGACTTCGGCCCCGAGAAGCCACATCCCATCATGTCTGTCACAAAGACGACACTCAACCTCATCCTCGGTCGCGCGGTGGCCGACGGCTTCGTCAATCTCGACGAGAAAGTAGGACATTATCTGCCTGAGATCGGGACGGGCTACGCCAAAGCGACCGTCAAGGCGGTCGCTGACATGGATGTCGCCAACGACCTCAGCGAGGACACCAGTGATCCCTACGCTTCAATCTGGGACTTGGATGCCGCCAGCGGCTCGCGGCTGCCGACGGAGGGTCAAAAGGAACAGACGACGCGCTCCTTCGTCTGCGGCGTTACCGGAGACGATCTCGTCAATCCCAGCGGCGAGGCGCTCTACAAGTCGACCAACAGCATCGTCATTGGCTGGATGATCGAGCGGGCCACCGGCCGGCCGCTGCGCGACTGGCTAATCGACATCGTCGAGGCGGCTGGCATCGAGGGATGCTTCCATATCAGATGCGACCGCGAGGGTGTGCCGGCGCTCTCCAGTGGCGCCTATCTCACCGCCCGCGATCTCGCACGCTACGGGCTGCTCTTTGCGCGTAAGGGCGAGGGTATCGACGACCGCCGCGTTGGAGATGCCGCCTTCATCGAAGAAACCCGGCGCAATCCCGGCCCTTCCATGCCGAAGCCGCGTGAATGGATGCGCTATAGCCGCCAGATGTACACCGACGGCACGTGGATCGGACATAGCGGCTATGGCGGGCAATATATGTTGGCCAACCCTGACACCGGCACCGTCGTTGTTTACCTTGGTGTGCTCGAGAACAAGAACGCCGTCGACCCAGAATTTAGCGCTGCTTTGTTGAAGATGGCAAGCGACCTTGCTGCGGAAGGATGAATTTGGTCGTCGGCTCCATAAAGGGACTCGAGCTCAAAGCTCAAGAAATACGTGGACGGCGGCACTCTCCGCAGTTGTGAAAACAGCGATGACCTCGGCCAGTGCGGGGCGACTGCAAGCCACTCCCAACTCTCCCGCTGGGGTCCCGCCTGGGGAGGCCGAATGGATCTCGCTGGAGGTACAGCCCTCCGCCGCTGTCCGGCTGCCACAGGACCGTGATTTATGTGCGGCGCTCCTGCCCGTGTCCTCCCCACCGGTAGCAGGCCATTTCCGAGCGCTGGATGGGGTCGCTTGCAGCGTGTTGACGATTGATGTTTGGGGCGCCTCATCTTCCGGATCAAAGAATGGTATGGGCCAAGTTCATGGGAGCGCCACAACGACAGCCTCTTCCTCAACAGACAGAACTGTCGATCTCGGCTCCCTGGGGCCGGTGGGCAGATCGGCGGTCGAACTCCACTTCTTCCACTTCGCGACCGTCTTAGGGTTGATCCCGTAGCGCTTCGAAAGCGTCCTCAGGCTCTCTTGATGGGTGGACGGCGCCCGCAACGGCATCATCCTCGTGAGAGGCGTGCCAAGATGGCTGCTGTTGAGCACTCATCTGAAGGAGCACCGTCCATGGAAAAGAATGACATCGAACTGAATGCTGTAGCCACCGTCGGCCTCGATCTGGCCAAGCATGTCTTCCAGGTCCACGCTGTCGACGCTGCCGGCCGTGTCGTCATGTCTCGTGCGCTGCGGCGCAAAGATGTGCTGGCATTCTTCGAGCGTCTACCGTCGTGCCTGATCGGCATGGAAGCATGCGGCTCGGCTCATCATTGGGCTCGCGAACTGGCAAGTTTTGGCCATGACGTGCGGCTGATGCCGCCAGCGTATGTGAAGGCCTATGTGCGTCGCCAGAAGAACGACGCCGCTGATGCAGCGGCCATCTGCGAGGCGGTGACGCGGCCCTGCATGCGCTTTGTACCGGTGCGATCGGTCGAGAACCAGGCTGCGCTCATGCACCATAAGGTGCGCGAACTTTTGGTGGCACAGCGTACGCAACTGCTCAATGCCCTGCGCAGCCGTCTGGCCGAGATCGGGATCATCGCCGCGCAGGGACCGAACAATGCTCGTGCTCTGGCGGTTCTCATCATGGAAAGCAACGACATGATCCCGGCGATCGTACGCTCGGCGCTGTGGCCTGTCGTGCGTCGGCTGAACGAAGTCGATCATGAGATCGGACAAAGCGATCAGGCCATTCTGGCTCTCGCCAGAGCCGATGAGACCGCGCGCCGTCTGATGAGCGTTCCCGGCATCGGTCCCGTCTGCGCGGCGACAATCAAGGTGAGATTCGTATTGCCTCACGTAATGATGTTCCTCGAGATTCGAGCGTTGCCTCATCCATTTTGCTCCCGCCTTGGGGCTAAGGAGGCCGGGCGCGGAGATGGCCAGGGTTTCGCAGCGCCCGGCCTCCTTAGCGAGCGCCACGGCGCGTCAGTGTGGCCCTGCGATCTCCAGGATCGGCGGCTCCTTGTTCAAGGGACCAAACAGCAACGCGTCCGCCTGTTCGCTGCGCCAGACCTTTAGCCGGCGCTGAAGCGTTCGAAGCAGTTTGTCCGGGTAATCGCCGGGATACTCGGCCTGCAGTCGTGACAGAAGTTCGCTGCCGGTTCGCCATGGTTCGGCTTCGAACCAATTTCGTAAGTCCGCAGTCGCCGTGGCGACCGCCAACAAGCTCGCCCGCATCGCCTTCGCGCTCATGCGTGATCACGCACGCTATGCCGCTACGCCGGCGTAACGGAAAAAACGGCTGAGGCTGCGGTCCAGAATCGAGGGTGACAATGACGTGATGGGAACAGACGAGGACATATCCCGAAAGCCTGCAACGTAGTCGGAGGTTCGAGCTCGTTCTCTTGACTATCCTGTATTGCTTGACGGATCGCCTCTGTCGTTGTGGCGCTCCCATGCAGAACCTGGCCCATAGCGCATCCTTTGATTCGGACGGCAAGGATGAACCATCAAAGATCCCATGACCGGTGGTGGATAGCGACCTGCGCTCTGGCAGAGTGGGGTTGCTGACCAACAACTCTGTGGAGGCCAATCATGCGTGTTGTAGCCGATTGATCTGCGGCGCCTGCCGCTATCCGCACCGATCTTGGCGCGATCTTCATTTCTTTGGAACTCAGTCAATCGACATGGTTGATCCCTTCGCTGTCGCCGGGCAGTGGGGAGAAGATGTCTAAACATGCGGTCCGCGGCCGCGATATTCACGGGACTGCTGGCACGCTTTGCCCAGCTTCAGGACAAGGCACAGGCGCGCGCCGGCCGGCTCTTTGCGCTTGTGGTCATTCAGGAGGCGGGTCTCGACGGCTTCTGGATCCATCGAACCCTGGAGGCCGAGGGGATCGAAAGCCATGTCGTCGACCCCGCCTCGATTGCCACGTCGCGCCGGCGGCGTTGTGCCAAGACCGACAAGATCGATGGTGAGGCGTTGGTGCGTGCGCTGCTCGCCTATAAACGAGGCGAGCCGCGCGCGTGCGCGATGGTTAGAGTACCGAGCGTCAAGGAGGAGACCATCGACGCATCGGCCGTGAACGCAAGGTTCTGGTTGGTGAGCGGACCTGCCATGTCAACCGGATCAAGGGCCTGCTGTTTGCTCAGGGCATCACTGGCTACGAGCCGCTGGGACGTCACCGGCGACATCGGCTTGAGGAATTGAGGACCGGCGACGGCCGCGCACTGCCAGAACATCTGAAGGGGCAAATCCGTCGCGAGCTCGACCGACTCGAACTGGTGATAGCCCAGATCAAAGAGGTGCAGGCCGAGCGCGACGCTCTGCTGGCAATTAAAGGCGCCGAAACTCCAGCAGCGACATTGCTCGATCTCAAGGGTATCGGCCCCGAGTGTGCCGCCATCCTCTACTCGGAAGGGCTCTTCCGGCACTTCGATAATCGCCGGCAGGTCGCCGCCCATGCCGGGCTCGCGCCGACCCCTTGGCAGAGCGGATTGGTCCAGCACGAGCAAGGCGTCTCGAAGGCCGGCAACCCCCGACTGCGAACGACGATGATCGAGTTGACCTGGCTGTGGCTGCGCAATCAACCGGGTTCAGCGCTTACCCGCTGGTTCCACGAACGCGTGATGCGCAATCAGGGGCGCCTCAAAAAGACAACCATCGTCGCCCTTGCAAGGAAGCTGCTCTTGGCGCTGTGGAAATACGTGACCGCGGGCGTCGTCATCGAAGGTACCGTCATGAAGGCTGTCTGACGAGACCACACCGATACACTCATCCCTCGAGGTCTGATCAGCCTCGGCGGATCCAGGAGGCGAACCGAGATCCCAGTTGGCTAGAATGCCGTATCAAAGACGGGTCTCGCCCTCTGGGCCCCTGCCGCCGCAAGCGGGATATTGGTGCAGCCGTCCCAAGCGGCGACCGTATGTGACTTTGACTAGGCTCGATTGACCGAGCCGTGTCACGCAATCGGGCCCAGTTCTGGATTCCGCCGCCAATTGGAGCAACACGATGCCGTCCTAACACACCTCTTGACCTCAGCATCGTCATGTGAGCCTGGGGATCAAACATCTAACGATGCCGTTGGACATGAGCCTTGAAGAAGGGCGCGAGTTTTGGGTCAGCTCCTGCAAGCAGCTCTCGGAACTGCGACCGTCCAGCATCGGTGTTTCGCTGCCGTTCCAGGCGCGGAACGATCCGGCCGTGGCGCCATCGCCGGCTCCGATGGCTTGTACCGTTCATTAATTGCCGAATGCGAAGCGACAATAACTCTAGGGGTCCCGCTGCCCGCAAACTCAAGAGTATGATTGCGCTGAACCGCGTGAAGTGCGAGCTCCGAACGCGAGTGTAGCCGTTGTACTGCTGAACGTTTCCGCCACTCCTATCCCCTTTTTGAAGCGTCCGTTGCGGCTAAAGGACCAGTTTGATCGCAATCAGTGGATCGAAGTCTGCAAACTAATTGGATCACCGGGTGACCGGCGCCTGGCCCACAGAAGGACTTCTCGCCCCACTCAGGTGGTGATTCGATCGCGCTGATGACATTTGGCACGCGCAGCGTGCTTGCGGTCTGATGTGCGCCTACATCTGAATTGCTGGGGCGTGGAGCCGCCGGCCGGCCCGTCGGCGGCTAATTGTGACCGGGTGTGCGTAGCGCCCGCGTTCGTAAGATTTGGAGGACTCAGGAATGACACTCGCCGAACCTGCAACTGCTTTCCCAGTCATAGAACACCGGCACCGGGATCAAAGGCAATATCCTCACGGCGTGGCCTTCATGGATGGTCAGTACCTTCCAATGTCCGAAGCTAAGGTGTCCGTTCTGGACTGGGGATTTCTGCATTCCGACGCCACCTACGATACCGTCCATGTTTGGGAGGGGAGGTTCTTCAGGCTGGACCTGCACATGGAACGGTTCTTCCGCGGAATGGAAAAGCTGCGCATGAAGCTCCCCTACGACCGCAGTGAGATCGAAAAGTTCCTGTCGACCTGCGTGGCGCTGTCCGGGCACAGGTCGGCCTATGTCGAAATGATCTGCACGCGAGGCGGCTCGCCTACTTTTAGCCGTGACCCGCGCCAGTCGGAGAACCGGTTCATCGCATTCGCGGTGCCTTTCGGGTCGGTTGCCAACATGGAGCAGCTGGAGCGCGGCCTGCATGTCGCCATCAGCAACACCGTCCGGATTCCGCCAAAGTCGATCGATCCGACCATCAAGAACTATCACTGGCTCGATTTGGTGAAGGGCCTGTTCGATGCGTACGACTACGGTGCCGAAACTGCATTGATTGTCGATATCAACGACAACATTGCTGAAGGGCCCGGCTTCAACGTTTTCACCGTGAAGAAAGGCCGCTTGAAGACACCGGCTTATGGCGTCCTTGCCGGCATCACCCGGCAGACCGTATTTGATCTATGCGGCGAACTGGGCCTCTCTGCCAGTGCCGGCGACATCAATCGCGACGAACTGAAGGACTCCGATGAGGTTTTCATTACGTCTACAGCGGGCGGGATCATGCCGGTGTCCAAGATTGACGAGACCGTTATAGGCGGTGGCAAGGTGGGCGGTCTGACTCGGCAGCTGACAGACCTGTATTGGAAGAAGCATGCCGATCCAGCATGGTCGACGGCGGTAAATTACGCATAGTTTACCGAGATATATTGCCGAGCCTTCCTCTCTGCATAGGGGCTTACCGCGGTGAGTCTGTGGATGACCGACGCTTTCGTTTCTCATCTCTCGAATGAGCTCGCCGGCCTGAAAACGGCAGGCCTCTATAAATCCGAGCGGGTGATAACCTCGACCCAATCGGCCGAGATCGAGGTCGGCGGCGA
>NZ_JBVVQK010000016.1:0-141408 GCF_055811175.1 Mesorhizobium sp. WSM4828
GGGGCCCCCGGGGGCCGCCCCCCCCCCCCCCCCCCCCCCCCCGCCCCCCGCGCGTGCCGCCCCACGCCCCCCCCCCCCCCCCCCCCCTCAAGGGGGAGGGTAATGCCGGCGCTCTCCTCATCCATGCCTGGCCGGATCGGGTCGCCAAGGCGCGCGGCGAGCGTGGTCGCTTCGTGCTGGCCAACGGCTCGGGCGCCATGCTCGACGCCTCCGATCCGCTGGCCGGCGAGACCTGGCTTGTCGTCGCCGACCTGCAGGGCAAGGCGCACAACGCCCGCATCACCGCGGCGGCAGCCATCGACGAGGCCGACATCCGTGCCGCGCTGGCGGAAAGGATCGAGACCCGCCGCGAGGCGAGCTTCGACCGCGACAGGCGCGCGGTGCGGGTGCGCGAAACGGTTCGCCTCGGCGCCATCATGTTGTCCGAACGCATGCTGCCGGCGCCGACCGGTGCCGACGCAGACAGCGCCATTCTCGGCGCCTTGCGCGAACACGGCCTGTCCCTGTTGCCGTGGAACAGGGAGGCGGAGATGTTGCGGCAGCGGCTCGGCTGGCTGCATCGCGGCCTTGGCGCACCATGGCCCGATGTCTCCGATGCCGCGCTCGCCGAGCGCCTCGACGACTGGCTGCTGCCGTTCCTTTCCGGCGCCGCATCCTTTGCGGCAATCGATCCCAGCGTGCTATCGCAAGGCCTGATGACGCTGGTGCCGCACGAATTGCAGCGCAAGATCGACACATTGGCGCCGACCCACTTCGACGCGCCGTCGGGCAGCCGGCTGCCGATCCGCTATGACGGCGAATGGCCGGTGCTGGCGGTTCGCGTGCAGGAGCTGTTCGGTCTCGACCGGCACCCCGCGATCGCCAACGGCACTGTGCCGCTGACGCTCGAATTGCTGTCGCCGGCGCATCGGCCGATTCAGACGACGCGCGACCTGCCCGGCTTCTGGCGCGGCTCCTGGACCGATGTGCGGGCAGAGATGCGTGGCCGCTATCCCAAGCATGTCTGGCCGGAGAACCCGCTTCTCGCCGCCGCCACCAGCCGCGCCAAGCCGCGCGGTACCTGATGCTTCGAGGCTGTCATCCCGAACGGAAGGCAAGCTTCGGCAGTTTTCGGAAAAGACCTCCGGCTGTTTCCCCTCTATAATCGTCGGCCATGATAAACATTCTGCACGCACCCGACTTCCAGCAAAGCCAGCGGCTGCGCCTCAATACGCTGATCAGGTTGCGCTGGCTTGCCATCGTCGGCCAGAGCCTGACCGTGCTCGTCGTCGCTTACGGGCTGAAATTTCCGCTGCCGGTCAGCATGTGTTTTGCGCTGATCGCTTGTTCGGCCTGGATGAACCTTTTGCTGACCTTCCGCTATCCGGCGGCGCATCGGCTTACCCCGTTCTCGGCCTTCGCCATCCTGACCTTCGACAGCCTGCAGCTTGCCGGCCTGCTCTACATGACCGGCGGCCTTACCAATCCGTTTTCGCTGCTGATGACCGTGCCCGTCGTCGTCTCGGCGACGTCGCTGCCGCTGCGGCTGACCGCCATGCTCGGCGCGCTGGTGATCGTGGCGGCGACGCTGCTGGTCTTTTACCACCTGCCGCTGCCCTGGCATGAGGGCGCGCCATTGGCGATGCCGTTCGTCTATGTCGCCGGCATATGGATGGCGGTGTTCTGCTCCATCGCCTTTACCGCGATCTATGCCTTTCGGGTGGCCGAGGAGGCGCGGCTGCTTGCCAACGCGCTTGCCGCCACGGAATTGGTGTTGCAGCGAGAGCAGCATCTCTCGGCCCTCGACGGCCTCGCGGCGGCCGCCGCGCACGAGCTCGGCACGCCGCTCGCCACCATCACGCTTGTCGCCAAGGAGATGGAGAAGGCGCTTGGCGAAGATCCGAAATACGGCGAGGACGTGAAGCTGCTGCGTTCGCAGAGCGAGCGCTGCCGCGAAATCCTGAAGCGCCTGACCAGCCTTTCCTCCGAGAGCGAGGTGCACCTCTCGCGTCTGCCGCTGACCTCGCTGGTCGAGGAAGTGACGGCGCCGCACCGCGATTTCGGCATTTCGATCAAGCTTCGGCCGGGCGAGCGCATCGGCCCGGAACCGGTGGGCCGGCGCAATCCCGGCGTCATTTACGGCCTCGGCAATCTGGTCGAGAACGCCGTCGACTTCGCCCGCAAAAGTGTGACAGTGCGCTGGAAATGGAATGAGGCCGCCGTCAGCTTCTCGATCATCGACGACGGGCCGGGCTTTCCCCCGGAGATCATCGACCGCATCGGCGAACCCTATATGTCGACGCGCCAGGGCACCGAAGCCGGCGGCGGCCTCGGCCTCGGCTTGTTCATCGCCAAGACCTTGCTCGAACGCTCCGGCGCGACGCTCGATTTCCGCAATTCGAGCGAGCCCGGCGAGGGCGCTATCGTGCAGATATCGTGGCCGCGCAGCGTCTTCCTCAATCCCGAGCAGGCTTCGGCCACCATGTTCGACACGGCCTAAATTGGACAATAGCCTTGCGAAACTATATTTGCGTAAAAATCAGGCAGCAGGATTTTCAGCACGATGAGTACTGACGAAACGATTGGCGCAATGGTCGAAGGCGAGGACACCTCGCTGCTGATCGTGGACGACGACAAGCCGTTCCTGACGCGGCTTGCCCGCGCCATGGAAACCAGGGGTTTCGTGGTCGAGACGGCGGAGAGCGTCGAGGAGGCGGTTGCCAAGGCGCGCGCCAATCCGCCCGCCTATGCGGTGGTCGACATGCGGCTGGCCGACGGCAACGGCCTCGACGTCGTCGCCGCGATCCGCGAGAAGCGCGACGATGCCCGCGCCATCATCCTCACCGGCTACGGCAACATCGCCACTGCGGTGACGGCGGTAAAGCTCGGCGCCATCGATTATCTATCGAAGCCGGCCGATGCCGACGATATCTTTGCCGCCCTGACCCGCACGGCGGGCGAACGCGCAGCGCCGCCCGAAAATCCCATGTCGGCCGATCGCGTGCGCTGGGAACACATCCAGCGCGTCTACGAAATGTGCGACCGCAATGTCTCGGAAACCGCACGCCGCCTGAACATGCATCGCCGCACGCTGCAACGCATCCTCGCCAAGCGCGCGCCGCGCTAAAGGGCTCCCATTACAGGCTTGCCCGGCCAGCGCTGTTTGCGCATCATCGCTTGGCGGTGTCGGACCTTGCCGCTGATATGACGGAGGCGACATGCAGGACGAAAAGCGGCTGGTCTCAATGCTGCGCGAATTCCTCGACAGCGAGGCGGCCGGCGGCCTCATCCTGATGGCTGCGGCGGCCCTGGCCCTGATCGTCGCCAATTCGCCGCTGGGCGAGGCTTATTTCTCCGCCCTCCATGCCTATCTCGGACCGCTCAGCGTCTCGCACTGGATCAATGACGGCCTGATGGCAGTGTTCTTCCTGCTGGTCGGCCTGGAAATCAAGCGCGAGATGCTCGACGGCCAGCTCTCGACCTGGCCGCGCCGCGTGCTGCCCGGCATCGCCGCCGCCGGCGGCATGGCGGTGCCGGCACTGGTCTACGTCGCCATCAACCGCAACAATCCAGCCGCTCTGTCCGGCTGGGCGATTCCGACCGCCACCGACATCGCCTTTGCGCTCGGCGTGCTGTCGCTGCTTGGCAGCCGCGTGCCCGGCTCGCTGAAGATATTCCTCACCGCGCTTGCCATCATCGACGATCTCGGCGCCGTGCTCATCATCGCGGTGTTCTATACCAGCGGCCTCTCGCTCGCCTATCTCGGCGCCGCCTTTGCCGTCATCGCGCTGCTGGTGGTGCTCAACCGCATGCGCGTGCTGACGCTGCTGCCGTACGTCTTGCTCGGCATCGTTCTGTGGGTTTTGGTGCTCAAATCGGGCGTCCATGCGACGCTCGCCGGCGTTGCACTGGCCCTCACCATCCCATTGAAGATCTCGCCCGGCAGCGGCCACGATCTCGACCATTCGCCGCTGCACCGGCTCGAACACGGCCTGCACAAAGTCGTCGCCTTTTTCGTCATCCCGATTTTCGGCTTCGCCAACGCCGGCGTCTCGCTCGGCGGTCTCAGCGCTGGCGCGCTGGCCGAGCCGCTGACGCTCGGCGTCGCCGCCGGTCTCGTCGCCGGCAAGCTGGTCGGCGTGTTCGGGTCTTCCGCGCTTGCCATCCGGCTCGGCTTCGCCGATCTGCCGGTCAATGCCGGCTGGCTGCATATGGTCGGCATTTCGCTGCTCTGCGGCATCGGCTTCACCATGAGCCTGTTCATCGGCCTGCTCGCCTTCGCCAGCGACGTCGCTCTGCAGGACGCGGTCAAGGTCGGCATCCTCGCCGGCTCCTTTATTGCCGCGCTCCTCGGCGCCGCTGTGCTGCTGGTGGCGCCCGCCGCAGGCGAGCCGGAGGAGGCGGAAGAATAGTCGCGCCGCGCTTTCAGCCGGCGCCTTGTGCCCGCGACCGTCCCCCGGCCCTTCGCAGGCTCAGGGCGTTCGAAGCTCGAAAAGCCAAGCAATTGGCTTTTCGTCCGCTACGCGGACCGCTTCTCACCCGTGCGCAACCATGACGTGGCGGACGGCTGTATAGTCCTCCAGCGCGTAGAGAGACATGTCCTTGCCGTAGCCGGATTGCTTCAGTCCGCCATGCGGCATCTCGTTGGTCAGCATGAAATGGGTGTTGATCCAGGTGCAGCCATATTGCAGCCGGGCCGCCGTCGCCATGGCGCGCGAAACATCCTTGGTCCACACCGACGACGCCAGGCCGTAGTCAGAATCATTGGCCCAGTTCACCGCTTCGTCGACTTCGGAAAAGCGGGTGACCGAGACCACCGGGCCGAACACTTCGCGGCGCACGATCTCGTCCTCCTGCAGCGCGCCGGCAACGACGGTCGGCTGGTAGAAGAAGCCGGAGCCCTCGCCCGGCTTGCCGCCGGTGGTGATCTCGATGTGCTTGAGCTCGGATGCGCGCTCGACGAAGCTCGAGACGCGGTCGCGCTGGCGGCGCGAGATCAGCGGCCCGATTTCGTTCTCGGTATCGTCGGGGCGATCATACTTGATGGTTGAGACCGCAGCGGAGAGGTCGGCGACGAGCTTGTCGTAGATCTTCTTGCCGGCATAGATGCGGCAGGCGGCGGTGCAGTCCTGGCCGGCATTGTAATAGCCGAAGGCGCGCAGGCCGTTGACCACCGCACCGAGATCGGCGTCATCGAAGACGATGACCGGCGCCTTGCCGCCGAGCTCGAGATGCGTGCGCTTGACCGATTTGGCGGCGGCCTGCAGCACCTTCTTGCCGGTGGCGACGTCGCCGGTGATCGAGATCATGTTGACCTTCGGATGGTTGATCAGCGTGTTGCCGACGCTGTCGCCGCGGCCGAGCACGACGTTGACGACGCCTTCCGGCAGGATCTCGGCAAGGATTTTTGCCAGCTTGAGCGCAGTCAGCGGCGTCTGTTCCGACGGCTTGAAGACGACGGTATTGCCGCCGGCAATCGCCGGCGCCAGCTTCCAGGCCATCATCATCAGCGGATAGTTCCACGGCGCGATCGACGCGACAACGCCGATGGCGTCGCGGCGGACCATCGAGGTGTGACCGGGAATGTATTCGCCGGCGACCTGGCCGGGCATCGAGCGCACCGCGCCGGCAAAGAAGCGGTAGCAGTCGACGATCGCCGGGATCTCGTCATTGAGCACGGCATTGATCGGCTTGCCGCAGTTCAGCGCCTCGAGCGCCGCGAAATCCTGTGCAGCAGCCTCGATGCGATCGGCGATCTTCAGGAGATAGCCGGCGCGCTGCGCCGGCGTGGTGCGCGACCAGGTGACGAAGGCTTTTTCGGCGGCAAGCACTGCCACCTCGATCTGCGCTGGGCTGGCCTCGGGCAGATTGAAGATGGTCCCCCCGGTCTTCGGGTTGAGGATCGGTTCCTCGGTCTCGGTGCCTTTTTCGAATTTCGAGCCGATCAGCATCTGCGTGTCCATGGAAGTCTCTCCCTTATGAACGAGATCATTTGCCCGAACCGGCGATCTGGTCGCCGTCGCGGGTCAGGTAATAGGCAGCGAGGATGGGAAGCAGCGTCACCAGGACCACGACCATCGCCACGACATTGGTGACCGGACGCTGGCGCGGACGGATCAGCTCTTCGAGCATCCAGATCGGCACCGTTTGCTGCTGGCCGGCGGTGAAGGTGGTGACGATGACCTCGTCGAAGGACAGCGCAAAGGCAAGCATGCCGCCGGCCAGCAGCGCGGTTGCGATGTTGGGCAGCACGACATGCCGAAAGGTCTGGAAACCGTCGGCGCCGAGGTCCATCGACGCCTCGATCATCGACCCGGACGTGCGGCGGAAACGGGCGACCGCATTGTTGTAGACGACGACCACGCAGAAGGTCGCGTGGCCGAGCACGATCGTCCAGAACGAGAACGGGATTTCGGCCAGCGCGAAGGCCGAGCGCAGCGCAATGCCGGTGATGATGCCAGGTAGCGCGATCGGCAGGATCACCAGCAGCGAGATGGTTTCGCGGCCGAAGAATTTTGTGCGGGACACGGCGGCGGCGCAGAGCGTGCCGAGGACGAGCGCGATGGCGGTCGAGATCGCCGCGACGCGCACCGACAGCGACAGCGCCTGCCAGACGTCGGGGCGGTTCCAGGTGACGGCGAACCATTGCGTCGTCAGCCCCGGCGGCGGCCAGACGAAGCTCTTCTCCTCGGTGGTGAAGGCATAGACGAAGATCAGCACAATCGGCAAATGCAGGAAAAGCAGGCCGCCGGTGGCGGCGAGCTTCAGGCCGAGAGGCGCGGATGGGCCACGGTCAGAGCGCATCGAAAGCCCCCATGCGCTTGGCGCCCCAGAGGTAGAAGCCCATGATGACGATGGGAACCACGGTAAAGGCGGCGGCGAGCGGGATGTTGCCGGCAGTGCCTTGCTGCGAATAGACGGCCTGGCCGATGAACAGCCGCGAGGTACCGATGATCTGCGGGATGATGTAGTCGCCGAGCGTCAGCGAGAAGGTGAAGATCGACCCGGCGACGATGCCGGGCAGCGCCAGCGGGAACAGCACGTTGCGGAAGGTCTGGCCGGGCGAGGCTCCCAGATCGGACGAGGCCTCGACCAAATTGCCCGGCACGCGCTCGAGTGCGGCCTGCACCGGCAGGATCATGAAGGGCAGCCAGACATAGACGAAGACGATGAAGGTGCCGGTTGAGGAGACCGACAGCGAGTTGCCGCCGACGACCGGCAGCGATAGCCAGGCATCAAGCAGCCACAGAAGATGCAATTTGGCCAGCAGCCAGGTCAGGATGCCTTCCTTGGCGAGGATCAGCTTCCAGGCATAGATCTTGACCAGGTAGCTCGACCACAGCGGCAGCATGACGCCGAGATAAAACAACGCCTTCCAACGGCCGCGCGCATAGCGCGCCGCGTAATAGGCGATGGGAAAGGCGATGACCGCCGACGCGAGCGTCACCAGCGCCGCCATCGTCACCGTGCGCAGGATGATGTCGAGATTAGCGGCCTGCAGCAGGTCGCCATAAGTCTTCAGCGTGAACTCGCGGTTGATGAGGCCGGAGAACTCGTCAATCGAAAAGAAACTCTGCAAAAGCAGCGCGAAGAGCGAGCCGATATAGACGATGCCGAGCCACAGAACCGGCGGCAGCAGCATGAGCAGGAGCAGGAATTGCGGCCGGCGCCAGAAGAGGTCGGAGAGCGCGCCGCGTACCCCGCCACTGCCCGGCAGGATGGCAGGCGCCGTGGCCCGCGGCATGGCAGCGTCAAGGCTCATCCCAGCTCGTCCATCAAATGCAAATGCTCGCGGTTGAAGGTGAGCACCACCGCCTCGCCTTCCCGGGGCAAGGCAGCACCCGCCGGGACGATGGCATGCAGCCGCAAGCCCTCTGCATCGAGCGCCACTCTTGTCGTGGCGCCGAGATAATTGGTCGAGACGAGGCGGGCGGCAACGCCTTCGCCGTTGGCCCGGCCAATACGGATGGATTCGGGCCTGAGACTCCCCCAGCGATGCTGGCCGGCATAGCGCTGGACGAAATCCGGCGGCAGCACGTTGGACGAGCCGACGAAGTCGGCGACGAAGCGGGTCTTGGGACGCTGGTAGATGTCTTCCGGCGTGCCGATCTGCATGATCTTGCCGTCGTTGAACACGGCGACACGGTCGGCCATCGACAGCGCTTCGCCCTGGTCGTGGGTGACGAACACGAAGGTGATGCCGAGCGCCTTCTGCAGCGATTTCAACTCCTCCTGCATGTTTTCGCGAAGCTTGAGGTCGAGCGCGCCAAGTGGCTCGTCGAGCAGCAGCACCTTGGGCTGGTTGACCAGCGCCCGGGCGAGCGCGACGCGCTGGCGCTGGCCGCCGGAAAGTTGGCCGGGGCGACGCGCGCCGTAGCCGGGAAGCCGCACCAGCGCCAGCGCCTCTTCCGCCGCCTTTTGCCGCTCCGGTCTGCCGACGCCCTTGACCATCAGCCCATAGGCGACGTTGTCGAGCACGTTGAGATGCGGAAACAGCGCATAATCCTGGAACACGGTGTTGACGTTGCGGCGATAAGGCGGCACGCCCTCGGCGCGTTCGCCGAAGATCGAGATCGAGCCCCCCGTCGGCTGCTCGAAACCGGCGATGAGGCGCAGGCACGTCGTCTTGCCCGAGCCGGAAGGCCCGAGCATGGCGAAGAACTCGCCCGGCACGATGTCGAGATCGACCGCGTCGACGGCACGCACGCTGCCGAAATGGCGGGAGACTTTTTGGAAGGAAACGGCGGAGGTCATGGGCTGTCCTGATCTGTCAGGCTCATTAAATTTCAGGCGGTTGCGCCGCCCCTCATCCGCCTGCCGGCGCCTTCTCCCCATATAGTGGACGGGGAGAAGGGAGGCGCTCCAACGCTGGCGACCCCGCGTTCTTCACGGGGAGAGGGTAAGGGTGAGGGGCAGCGCCGAGCTTAGTAGGTGAGACGAACTCACCGCCCGCCGATGACGCCGATATAGTCCGACACCCAGCGGTAATAGGGCACGCACTGATCGTTCTGGGTGGCGCATTTCGAGACCGGCGTCTTCCAGAACTTGATCTTGTCGAAATTGTCGTAGCCGTTGGTCTTGCAGCCTTCTTCGCCGAGCAGTTCGTTGCCCTTGCAAGCGGCGGGCACCACCGGCAGCGAACCGAACCAGGCGGAGACGTCGCCCTGCACTTTCGGCGACAGCGAATGCTCGATCCACATGTAGGCGCAGTTCGGGTGGGCAGCATCGGCCTCCATCATCGTGGTGTCGGCCCAGCCGGTAACGCCCTCCTCGGGGATAGTCGAGGCGACCGGCTTCTTGGCCGCGATCAGCGTGTTGACCTGGTAGGGCCAAGAACCGGAGGCGACGACGCCTTCGTTCTGGAAATCATCGACCTGGATGGCGGCGTCGTGCCAATAGCGTCCGACCAGCGTACGCTGGACCCGCAGCAGGTCGAGCGCGGCCTTGTACTGGTCCTCGGTCAGTTCGTACGGATCCTTGATGCCGAGCTCCGGCTTGTGAGCCATCAGGTAATTGGCGGCGTCGGCGATGTGGATCGGCCCGTCATAGGCCTGGACGCGGCCCTTGTTCGACTTGCCGTCGGGAAGCTTCATTTCCTCGAAGACCACGTTCCAGCTCTTCGGCGCCTCCTTGAACACTTCGGTGTTGTACATCAGCACATTCGGCCCCCACTGATAGGGGACGCCGTAATGGACTCCGCCGACGGTGAACCAGGGCGCATCCTTCAGCCGGTCGTCGACCGTCTTCCAGCTCGGTATGAGGTCGGTGTTGATCGGCTGGACGCGCTTGCCGGCGACCAGGCGCAGCGAGGCATCGCCCGAGGCGGTGACCAGGTCGAAGCCGCCTTCGTTCATCAGCGAGACCATCTCGTCGGAAGTGTTGGCGGTCTTGACGTTGACCTTGCAGCCGGTTTCCTTTTCGAACGAAGTGACCCAATCATAGCCCTTGTCGGTTTCGCCGCGCTCGATATAGCCCGGCCAGGCGACGATATTGACCTCGCCTTCGCCCTTGCCGAGCTCCTTGACCTGGGCGATGGCCTGGCCGGAGAAGCTCAGCGCGACCGTCAAGGCAGTGCATGATTTCAGCAATGAATTCATCGTCGATCTCCCATTTTTGCATGACCTCGAAACCGGTTTCGGTTTTCGGAAGAAGATCATGCGCCCGTTCAAAAACGTTGGATGCGCGGCTCTGAAGGGCCGTGCTCCGGCGGCAGCTTTGTTCCCTGATCGAAAAGTGCTGCGAAAATTCCGGTTTCGCAAATTCATTTATCAGAAAGCCGATATCGGTTTTTCCGATACGTCAGCGGCCGATCTTCTCGGGCCGTTGGCGCACCATGCGGTGCGACTGGGCGAGTCCGATGAAGTCGCGCGCTGCCTGCGGCAGGCCGGAGCCGCGCCGCCAGACCATGCCGACCTGGACGACCGGCAACGACCCCGAAATATCGCGCGATTCGATGCGGTCGCCTTCCAGCGACCATGGCCGGTAGACGAGGTCGGGCAGCAGTGCCACGCCGGCGCCGGTAGCGACGAGGCTGCGCACCGCTTCGACCGAGCGGGTGCGGAAGGCGACGTGCGGCTTGGCGCCGATCGCCGTCAGCAGCTTTCCGGTATTCTCCTCGATCTCGTCGACGGTCAGCATGATCAGCGGTTCCGAGGCGATGTCGCCGATGCCGATGATGTCGGCGCCGGCCAAGGGGTGGCCGAGCGGCAGCCACAGCCGGTAGGCCGAGACTTCGAGGATTTCGGACTGCAGTGCCGTGCGGTCGCGCAGGTTCGAGGTGACCATGACGGCAATGTCGAGCTTGCCGCCAATCAACAGGTGCTCGAGATAGTCGCCATTGTCCTCGATCGCCGAGACTTCGACACCCGGATAGGCGCGGCGATAGCGGGCAAGAAGATCGGACAGCACATAGCCGGCGACCAGCGAGGTGACGCCAAGTTGCAGCCGCCCGCTTGCCGCGATCCGTTGGCCGAAGAAGGCGCGGCGCGCATCGGAAACGTCGGCCAGGATCTTTCTCGCATGGCGCAGGAACTGGTGACCCTTGTGGGTGATGTTCAGGCCGCGCGGATGGCGTTCGAACAGTTCGACGCCGAGATCGTGCTCCAACTCCTTGATCGCTTCGGTGACCGAGGATTGTGAGATCGACAGGTTCTGGGCGGCGCCCGACACTGTGCCCTGCTCGGCGACGGCGATGAAGAACTGCAATTGGCGGATGGTGAAAGCCATGGCTGGACTAAACACGGCAGAGGCGGCGCTGGGAAGTGGGATGCTGGTGCCGATCTCCCGATAGAGCTCAGCCCTCGCTTCCGCCGTCCGCAATGCTGAGCCGCGCGCCGGCCTGGGCGAGGGTGGCGGCGATGTCGTGCGGCGGCGGCCGGTCGGTCGCGAGTTCGGAAAAGCCGCCGAAGCCGCAGACCTGAACAAGGCCCTGGCGGCCGAATTTGCTGTGGTCGGTGACGACAAGCGAGCGCTGGCCGCGCGACAGCACCATGCGGGCGAATTCGGCCTCTTCCAAATCATAGTCCATGACGCCGGTGACGGCATCGACCGCACCGGTCGATATCACCGCATGGCTGACGGAAAAGCGGCTGACAAATTCGATGGCCGAGACGCCAAAGGCAGCACCGGAATCGCTGCGTAGCTCGCCGCCGGCCATATAGACCTTGTTGCCGTTGACGGTGGCCAGTGTGCGGGCGATGTCGGAGGAGTTGGTGACGACCGTCAGCCGCCGGTGGCCGAGCAGTTCCCGGGCCAGGAATGAGGTGGTGGTGCCGGTGTCGAGCATGATCGATTCGCCGTCGCGGATGGTGGCGGCGACCATGCGGGCAATTGCCCGCTTGGCATCGGCGTTCTCGCGCATGCGCCGCTCGAACGGCGCTTCACCGGCAATCGACGGCAGGCCGACGGCGCCGTGCATCTTGAGGATGGAACCGTCGCTGGTCAGTGGCTTGACGTCGCGGCGTACCGTCTCCAGCGAGACGCCCAGCCGGTCGGCCAGGCTGGCAATGGTAACAGTGCCTTCCTCCTTGAGGAGGCGCAGGATTTCGCCATGCCGCTTCGAGTGGACCATCGGTTCCATCCGGCCGGATTGTTGCAATATTGACCGTTTCTACGGCATAAATGCCACTAACTCCAAGGAATTTAGCAAAATTCGGGCAAAAAACCAGAAAACACCACAATTTCGCGTTGACAACGTCTCCAGCGTGGCGCGACATTATCGCTGTGACAGGCTCGGAACGGAGGACGACGGCTGAGCCGCACGAAAAATCGCCTGCCCGAACGCCCGGGAGATCGTCGGGTGCAAGGGTGCCGAAATTCAGGATCCGCGGGGGCGGATGCCGGCGTCGAAGAACCCGGCACAAAGGGGCTCGTCGGTGCGGTGCGGGATACCGATCCCGGGATCTGCACCGACGAGATCTTCGCGTTGCCGCCATTCCTCCGTCCGATTGTCATCGCTGGCCAGCCGTGACATGCGTAGAAAATTGACCCAATGTTGGACGAGATCGTGACTGTCGAAGACCGCATCCGTGCGCTGCCTTGCTGGACCGGCAGCATCGACATCGCGCCGCTGCCGGGCGGGTTGAGCAATGCCAATTATCTGGTCAAGGACGCGGCCGGGCGGCACGTCGTGCGGATCGGCCAGGATTATCCGTTCCACCATGTCTTTCGCGAGCGCGAGATGATGACCGCGCGAGCAGCGCACGCGGCAGGCTTCGCTCCCGCCGTCCGCTACACCGGACCCGGCGTCATGGTGACGGAGTATCTCGGCGCCAAGGCCTATGTCGCGCAAGACGTGCGCGCCGATCTCGGCCGCGTTGCCGCGTTGCTGCGCGGTTTCCACCGGGAGATGCCCGGTCATGTCTCCGGCGCCGGCTTCATGTTCTGGGTGTTTCACGTCATTCGCGACTATGCGCGCACGCTGGAGGAAGGCCGCAGCCGCAAGCTGGGCGAACTGCCGCGCCTGCTGACGCTGGCGGACGAGCTCGAGCGCGCGCAAAAACTGCTGCCAATCGTCTTCGGCCACAACGATCTTCTGCCGGCTAACATAATCGACGACGGTCACAGGCTGTGGCTCATCGATTTCGAATATGCAGGCTTCAACACCGCGATGTTCGACCTTGCCGGCGCGGCGTCGAATGCCGGCATGAGCGACGAGGAGTCCTTCGCCTTCCTGACCGCCTATTTCATGAAGGAGCCGGACCCGGCGATACGGCGCTCGCACGCCGCCATGCAATGTGCCTCGCTGCTGCGTGAGGCGATGTGGGGCATGGTTTCCGAGCTTTACCTCGACGCGCCCGGCGTCGACTACGCCGCCTACGCCGACGAAAATCTGACGCGGCTCGAAGCCGCCCTGGAAAACTACAGGACAAAATACGGGACGGGGACATGACCTTGCCGTCCCAGGCCGGGATCGTCGTCATCGGCGGTGGCATCATCGGCTGTTCGACGGCCTATCATCTGGCGCGCGACCACAAGGCCGAAGTCGTGCTGCTCGAACAGGGCAAACTGACGTCGGGCTCGACCTGGCATGCTGCCGGGCTGGTCGGCCAGCTGCGCTCGTCGGCGTCGATCACGCGCGTGCTCAAATATTCGGTCGATCTCTACAAGGGGCTGGAGGCCGAAACCGGCCTCGCCACCGGCTGGAAGATGACCGGCTGCCTGCGCCTCGCCACCAATGCCGACCGCTGGACCGAGTATAAGCGGCTGGCAACGACGGCAAAGAGCTTCGGCATGGATATGCATTTGCTGTCGCCGGCCGAGGTCAAGGAAATGTGGCCGCTGCTGGAAACCGGCGACCTCGTCGGCGCCTCCTGGCTGCCCAGCGACGGTCAGGCAAGCCCTTCCGACATCACCCAGTCGCTGGCCAAGGGCGCGCGCATGCATGGCGCAAAATTGTTCGAGGAGGTGCGGGTCACCGGCTTCGAAATGAGAGACGGCCGCATCACCGCGGTGAAGACCAGCAAGGGCGATATCGCCTGCGACAAGGTGGTGAACTGCGCCGGGCAATGGGCGCGGCAGGTCGGTGCGCTGGCCGGTATCAACGTGCCGCTGCAGCCGGTGAAGCACCAGTACATCATCACCGAGAGGATCGACGGGTTGGCGACCGACGCGCCGACGATCCGCGACCCCGACCGCCGCACCTATTTCAAGGAGGAGGTCGGCGGGCTGGTGATGGGCGGCTACGAGCCGAACCCGCAGGCGTGGACGACCGGTCTGCCGGGCGGCGATGTGCCGGACGATTGGGAGTTCCGGCTGTTCGACGATGATTACGATCATTTCGAGCAGCATATGAGCCAGGCGATCGAGCGTGTCCCGGCGCTCGCCAATGCCGGCGTCAAGCAGATGATCAACGGGCCGGAGAGCTTTACGCCGGACGGCAATTTCATCCTCGGCGTGGCGCCGGAATGCCCCAATATGTTCGTCGGCGCCGGCTTCAATGCCTTCGGCATCGCGTCCGGCGGCGGCGCCGGCTGGGTGCTGGCGCAATGGGTCGTTGACGGCGAGGCGCCGCTCGATTTGTGGGTGGTCGACATCCGCCGCTTCTCCGATCTGCATCGCGACAGGAAATGGGTCGGCGACCGCACGCTGGAAGCCTATGGCAAGCACTACACGATCGGCTTCCCGCATGAGGAATATGTCAGCGGCCGGCCTCGCATCGTCTCGCCTCTGTACGAGCGGCTGCAAAAACATCGCGCCGTGTTCGGCTCGAAACTCGGCTGGGAGCGGCCGAACTGGTTCGCGCCGGAGGGCGTCGAGCCGAAAGACGTCTATTCGATGGGCCGGCAGAACTGGTTTTCACCCGTCGGTGACGAACATCGCCATGTGCGCGAAAAGATCGGCATTTTCGACCAATCGTCGTTTGCCAAATACGAAATGACCGGAGTGGACGCGCTGAAGGCGCTGGACTGGATCTGCGCCAATGACGTCGCCAAGCCGGTCGGCAGGCTGACCTACACGCAACTCCTCAACACGCGCGGCGGCATCGAGGCCGATTTGACCGTGGCGAGGCTCGGTGAGGAGAAATTCTATATCGTCACCGGTACCGGTTTCCGCACGCATGATTTCTCCTGGATTGCCGATCATATCGGCAGAGAGTTCGACGTGACGCTGACCGACGTCACCGAGGATTTCGGCACATTGTCGCTGATGGGGCCGCGCGCCCGTGAGGTGCTGTCAGCGGTGACCGATGCCGACGTCTCGAACGCCGCCTTTCCGTTCGGCCATGTTCGCGAGATCGCCATTGCCGGCCACGCCGTGCGGGCACTGCGCGTCACCTATGTCGGCGAACTCGGCTGGGAACTGCATGCGCCGATCGCGGCGACGGGCGAGGTTTTCGATGCGCTAATGACGGCGGGCGCTGTCCACGACATTCGCCCGGTCGGCTACCGGGCGCTGGAATCGCTGCGGCTGGAAAAAGGCTACCGCGCCTGGGGCGCCGACATCACACCCAACGACACGCCGCAGGAGGCCGGCCTCGGCTGGGCGGTGAAGCTCAGGAAGAACACCGATTTCCTCGGCCGGCGGGCGCTTGAAAAGCTCGATGGCTCGACGCTCAGGAAACGCTTTGCCGGCTTCACTGTCGACGATCCGGATGTCGTGCTGCTCGGGCGCGAGACCATCCTGCGCAACGGCGACGCCGTCGGTTATCTCACCAGCGGCGGCTATGGCTACACCATCGGCAAGAACATCGGCTACGGCTATGTGCGCAATGCCGATGGCGTCAGCGATGATTTCCTAGCCTCCGGCGACTACGAGCTCGTGGTCGCAATGGAACGGACGCCGGCTAAGATCCATCTCGAGCCGCTTTACGATCCGACGGGAGCAAAGGTGAAGGCGTAGAGCCTTCCGGTTTCAGCCTCAGTTCACGATGAGCACCAGCCCCCGGCTGGGCACGGTATCGGCCTCGCCTGGCATCGAAACATAGGGCGGCGTCTCTTCGGCGCGCGTGACGGTGCCTTGCGCCTCGAGCTCGGCGATCCGGGCGGCAAACCCGCAATCCCACAGCGTGTTCTTCACTGTCAGCACGATCACCCCGCCCGGCCGGCAGATGCGGATCAGCTCGTCCAGACCCTCGGCCCCGACATGGCCGGACGTGAAGACGCCGGCTGAGATGATCCCGGCATAGGCATCGTCCACGAAGGGCAGCGGTCCGCCAAGCGCCAGGCAGTGCAGCGCCGAATAGACGCCCTTGCGCGCGGCTTGCGCCAACATGCCTTCCGAGATGTCGAGGGCTTCGACCTGCGGATAACCGGTGATGGCAAGCCATTCCCCGATGAGCCCGGTGCCGGCGCCGGCATCGAGCAGAGGTGCTGCGCCGCGCGGCAGATGGCGGGTCAGCAAGGCAAGGCAGATGGTCGGATGGCGGTAGCCGGCCGCCGACATGTCGGCGTCATAAGTGCCGGCCCACCTGTCGTAGAGCGCCGCGACGTCTTCCGGCCGCTTCGCCGCGTAGGCTGCGGCGAGCGCGCTCTGCTGTTTGCTGTCCGTCATCGCTTTCCGTCGCCTGGTATCGATCCGTAATGCGATCATAGCCAAACGGCGAAAACTGTGGAACCGTCATCGTCGCAATAACACGGGGAAAGGAGCGAAAGCCATGGCGGACGACCAGGCACGCGCCGCACTTGCGGCCATTCCGATGCTGGCCGGCTATGACGGCCCGCTGGAACGGCTCGGTGGCCTCACCAACCTCGTCTTCAGGGGTAAGGATTTCTGCCTGCGTATCCCCGGCAAGGGTACCGAGGAATACATCAACCGCGCCAACGAGGCAGTGGCGGCGCGGGAGGCGGCGAGGGCCGGCGTCAGCCCCGAAGTGCTGCATGTCGATGCCGAGACTGGCGTGCTGGTGACCCGCTTCATCGCCGGCGCCGAGACGATGTCGCCGGAAAAATTCAAGACCCGACCGGGTAGCCCGGCACGCGCCGGCAAGGCCTTTGGCAAACTGCACACATCCGGCGCGGTGTTCCCCTTCCGCTTCGAGCTGTTTGCGATGATCGACGATTATCTGAAAGTGCTGTCGACCAAGGACGTCGCCCTGCCTTCCGGCTATCACGATGTGGTCCGCGAAGCGGAAACCGTGCGCTCGGCACTCGCGGCTTATCCTCTGCCGATCGTCGCCTGCCACTGCGATCCGCTCTGCGAGAACTTTCTCGATACTGGCGACAGGATGTGGATCGTCGACTGGGAATATTCCGGCATGAACGATCCGCTCTGGGATCTCGGTGACCTCAGCGTCGAAGGGCAATTCGACGCCGCGCAGGAGGAGGAAATGATGCTGGCCTATTTCGGCGGCGAGCCAAGACCGGCCGAGCGCGGCCGCATCGTCATTTACAAGGCGATGTGCGACCTGTTGTGGACGCTGTGGGGCTTGATCCAGCTTGCCAACAAAAATCCGGCCGACGACTTTCGCGCCTATGCCGACGGCCGGTTTGCACGCTGCAAGGCACTGATGGAGACGCCGGAGTTTTCGCGGCATCTCGCGGCGGTGCGCCGGGGTTAATTCACACCCTTCGGCACGTTTTCTGGTGGCACGGTGTCGACCACCTTCTGGCGATGGAAAATGAACAGGCCGGCCAGCACGACGATGGCCGAGCCGATCAGGATGCGCGGCCCAGGCACGTCGCCGAAGAAGGCGAGCCCGAAGACCACTGCCCACAACAGCAGGCTGTAATGCAGCGGCGCCAAGGTCGAGGCCGGCGCCAGCTTCAACGCCCTGGTGATCATCAGATGCGCGCCGCAGGAGACGATGCCGAGCAGCAGCATGGCGCCGAAATCGAGCGAGGACGGCGTCTTCCAGGTGCCGATGGTCAACGCAGCGCCGACCAGCAGCGTGCCGATGGTCTGCCAGGTGACCAGCGACGTGTCGCTGGTGCCGCGCAGCCGCCGATTGAGGATGATGGCGAAGGCAAAGGAAATGCTGCCGGCGAGCGCAAATATCGACGACAGCGAGAGCGCGGCCGAGGACGGCTTCAGCATGATCAGCACGCCGCAGAAACCGACCAGGATAGCCCCCCAGCGGCGCCAGCCGACCCTTTCGCCGAGCAAAAAGTGCGACAGCGCCGCCACATAGATCGGCCCGGCCATGTAGAAGCTCATCACGTCGGCGAGCGGCAGATAGACGACCGCCGCGTAGAACAGCGCCGTGTCGAGCGTCGTCATCACCACGCGAAGCAGCTGCAGCTCGGGCCGCTCCATGCGAAACAGCTTGGCCGCACCCTGATGTGCGATCATCGGCCCGAGTATGAAAAAAGCGCCGATCGAGCGGATCAGCACGACCTGGCCGACGGAAAAACTGGCAACCAGCCACTTGCCCATCGCGTCGTTCAACGCAAACAGGAAATCGCCGGCGAGCATCAGCAGGATGCCGGCCAGCAGCACATTCCTGATCGTCGAATTCTGGGTCGCGGGCTGCGCCATTCCGTTACCGGTTCCTCACCGTGGCTACGGTGACCCGCGTCGTAGTCGCAAGCTGCGGCCATGACGAGGCGAAAATCGAGAATTCGGTAAGACCAGCGCCGGAAATCGGCTGGACTAATGCATGTCGCGCAAAAGTGTGCAGCGGTTTTGCGACAACGACATGCATCAAAACAGGAACTTAAAGCGCGTCGCATGAGGCCGGTCGAGCGCGACGCGCTTTAAGCGTGGCGCCGGTTCACTGTGCCCGGCCTTCCGGCGATCGAAAGCCGCGTGTCCAGCCGGCTCCGCTCGGCCACCACCTTGCCCCTGGCAATGACGCAGAGACGCTCGGGGCGCAGCCGCAGCGCCTCGACCGGGTTGCCGGCATCGAGAACGACCAGGCTGGCGCGCTTGCCGACGGCCAGCCCGAGGTGGTCGAGGCCCATGATGGCGGCATTGACGTTGGTGACCATGTCGAAACAGCGCGCCATCTCGGCCGGGCTCGACATCTGCGCGACATGCAGGCCCATGAAGGCGACGTCGAGCATGTCGGCGGTGCCCAGCGAATACCAGGGGTCGAGCACGCAATCCTGGCCCCAGCCGACGCGGATGCCTTGCGCCAGCATCTCCTTGACCCGCGTCAGGCCGCGGCGCTTGGGAAAGGTGTCGTGGCGGCCCTGCAGCATGATGTTGATCAGCGGATTGGGGATCGCCGAAACGCCGGCCTCGGCAATCAGCGGCAGCAGTTTCGAGACGTAGTAATTATCCATCGAATGCATTGAGGTGAGGTGCGAGCCGGCCACTCTGCCCTGCAATCCCAGGCGCTGCGTCTCATAGGCTAGTTGCTCGATGTGGCGCGACAGCGGATCGTCAGTCTCGTCGCAATGCAGGTCGACCATCAGGCCGCGCTTCGCGGCGATCTCGCAGAGCTCGGTGACGGAGCGCGTGCCGTCGGCCATTGTGCGCTCGAAATGCGGGATGCCGCCGACCACATCGACACCCATGTCGAGCGCGCGGACGGTGTTCTGGTGCGCTGTCTGCGAGCGATAGAGCCCGTCCTGCGGGAAGGCGACCAGTTGCAGGTCGATATAGGGGGCAACCGTCTTCTTCACGTCGAGCAGCGCTTCGACCGCCAGCAGGCGGTCGTCGCAAACATCGACATGGGTACGGATGGCGAGCAGGCCCATCGACACCGCCCAGTCGCAATAGGCAAGTGCACGGTCGCGCACCGCTTCGTGGGTCAGAAGCGGCTTCAGCTCGCCCCAAAGCGAGATGCCTTCCAGCAACGTGCCCGAGACATTGATGCGCGGAATGCCGAGCGAAAGCGTTGCGTCCATATGGAAATGCGGATCGACGAAGGGCGGCGAGACCAGATTGCCATGGGCATCGATCGCCGTACCGGCGCTGACGTTCAGCTCGGACTCTATCGCTGCGATCGTTTCGCCGACGATGCCGATATCGGCGATCCTGCCGTCGGGCAGCGTCCCGCCGCGCACCACAAGGTCAAAATCCATCTAGCGCCACCTCGTTCAAAAAAGCCGTTTCTTTCCATTCAGCGTGCTGCCGCAAGGCGGAACCTTCAGGCGCGGCCCTTCCCTTCTCCCCTTGCGGGAGAAGGTGGCCGCGAAGCGGCCGGATGAGGGGTGTTCCAGCTTGGCGCCGACGACACTCCGTCCAGCACCCCTCAACCGTCTTGGCGCTGCGCGCCAATCCACCTTCTCCCACAAGGGGAGAAGGAAAAGCCCCTATTCCGGCACATACCGCACCGCCCCCCTGGCGGCACTTGTCGCCATCGCCGCATAGGCGCGCAAGGCCGTCGTCACCTTGCGCTTGCGCTTTTCCTCGGGCTTCCAGGCAGCCGTTCCTTTGGCCTCCATCGCCGCGCGACGGCCGACGATTTCGGCGTCGTCGACAGCCAGCCTGATGGTGCGGTTGGGGATATCGATCTCGATCGTGTCGCCTTCCCTGACCAGCCCGATCAGCCCGCCTTCCGCCGCTTCCGGCGAGACATGGCCGATCGACAGGCCGGAGGTGCCGCCGGAAAAACGACCGTCGGTGATCAGCGCGCAGGCTTTGCCGAGGCCCTTCGATTTGAGATAGCTGGTCGGGTAGAGCATTTCCTGCATGCCCGGGCCGCCGCGCGGCCCTTCATAGCGGATGACGACGACATCGCCCGCCTTGATCTCGTTCGACAGGATTGCCTTGACGCTGGCGTCCTGGCTTTCGAACACCCTGGCCGGGCCGGTGAATTTCAGGATCGATTCGTCGACGCCGGCGGTCTTTACGATGCAGCCGTCGAGCGCCAGATTGCCTTTGAGCACGGCAAGGCCGCCGTCCCTGGAGAAAGGATGTTCGGCCGAGCGGATAGCACCTTTCTCGCGGTCGAGATCGAGATCGTCCCAGCGGCGGTCCTGGCTGAAGGCGACCTGCGTCGGCACGCCGCCGGGTGCAGCCAGGAAGAAGTCGCGGACATTCTGGCTGGTGGTGCGCGAAATATCCCAATGATCCAGCGCTTCGCCGAGGCTCGCCGTGTGCACCGTCGGCAGGTCGCGGTTTATCAGCCCGGCGCTATCCAGCTGGCCGAGGATCGCCATGATGCCGCCGGCGCGATGGACGTCCTCCATGTGGACGTCTGCCTTGGCCGGCGCCACCTTGCACAGCACCGGCACCCGCCGCGACAGCCGGTCGATGTCCTCCATGGTGAAATCGACCTCGCCCTCATGTGCCGCGGCAAGGATATGCAGCACCGTGTTGGTCGAACCACCCATGGCGATATCCAGCGTCATGGCGTTCTCGAAGGCGCCCTTCGAGGCGATGCGGCGCGGCAGCGCGGTGTCGTCGTCCTGCTCGTAATAGCGCTGGGCGAGATCGACGATCAGGTGGCCGGCCTCGACGAACAGCCGCTTGCGGTCGGCGTGTGTCGCCAGCGTCGAGCCGTTGCCCGGCAGCGACAGGCCGAGCGCTTCGGTCAGGCAGTTCATCGAATTGGCGGTAAACATGCCCGAGCAGGAGCCGCAGGTCGGGCAGGCCGAGCGCTCAATGGTTTTAACGTCCTCGTCGGAGATCTTGTCGTCGGCGGCCGCCACCATGGCGTCGACCAGATCAAGCGCCTGGCTCTTGCCGGCGAGTATGACCTTGCCGGCCTCCATTGGCCCGCCGGAGACGAAGACAGTCGGGATGTTGAGGCGCAGCGACGCCATCAACATGCCGGGCGTGATCTTGTCGCAATTCGAGATGCAGACCATCGCGTCGGCGCAATGCGCGTTGACCATGTATTCGACCGAGTCGGCGATCAATTCGCGCGACGGCAGCGAATACAGCATGCCGTCATGGCCCATGGCGATGCCGTCGTCGATGGCGATGGTGTTGAACTCCTTGGCGACGCCGCCGGCCTTTTCGATCTCGCGGGCAACCAGCTGGCCGAGGTCCTTCAGATGGACATGGCCGGGCACGAACTGGGTGAAGGAATTGACCACGGCGATGATCGGCTTGCCGAAATCCGAATCCTTCATCCCGGTGGCGCGCCACAGGCCGCGGGCGCCGGCCATGTTGCGGCCATGGGTGGTGGTGCGGGAACGGTAGGCGGGCATTGAACTGTCCTTGCTGTCTGCGTCGCGCCCAAAGGCGCGGAAAACCGGAATTGAGCCGCAGGCCTTATAGACGCCACGCTCCGGTCTGGCCACAATTTTGCGCTGCGCCAGGGTGCGGAACGAGCGGCCAGCCAAGGACGCAGCCGGTCCAGACCGTAAAAAAGTCAGAGGTGCTGTCGGATCGGGTTTTGCTCGAGCGTCCTTAGGCAGACGGCGGGACCGGGCATCAATAGCCAGCCGGCCGTTTTGCGAGTGAAAACAAAGCCAAGACCAGCCCGAGGAGCAAGCAAATGCAAAAGATCACCACCTGCCTGTGGTTCGACGACCAGGCCGAGGAGGCCATGAACCATTACGTCTCCATCTTCAAGAATTCGAAGGTGCTGAGCGTGCTGCGCTGGCCCAAGGGCAGCGGCGATAATGAGGGCAAGGTGCTGATGGTCTCATTCGAGCTCGACGGCGTTCAGTTTCAGGCACTCAACGGTGGGCCGCAATTCAAGTTCACCCAGGCCGTCTCGCTCTCCATCGACTGCAAGACGCAGGAGGAGGTCGACTATTTCTGGGACAGGCTCATCGCTGGCGGTGGCGAGCCCAGCCAGTGCAGCTGGCTGAAGGACAAATTCGGCCTCTCCTGGCAGGTCGTTCCCGAGCAGCTGCCCAGGTTGCTGCTGGACCCCGACAGGGAAAAGGCCGGCCGCGTGATGCAGGCGATGATGCAGATGAGCAAGATCGACATCGCCAAGATCGAAGAGGCAGCCAGAGGGTGAACGAACGCGATCTTTCCTTCTCCTCATGTGGGAGAAGGTGGATCGGCGCGAAGCGCCGAGACGGTTGAGGGGTGCTGGACGGAATGAGACATTGGTGTTTTCTGGACACCCCTCATCCGTCGCCTTCGGCGACACCTTCTCCCACAAGGGGAGAAGGGAAAACCAGTAGCTCAAGCCGCTCTATCGCGCACCTGATAATCCTTGACCGCGGCGAAGCGGATCGCCTTCCAGCGCTCGGCCTCGTAGTTGAGCGAGAAAGTGTGCTGGGCGAGGAACACTGGATCGTTGTCGAGGTCGCGGGCGATGTCGCCGCGATGCGCCTCGATGAAGCGCTGGAGCTCTGCCCTGTCGTCGGCCGATATCCAGCGGCAGACGGAAAAGCGCGACATCTCGAAATCGACCGGCAGTGTGTATTCGAAGTTCAGCCGCTCTTTCAGGACGTCGAGCTGCAGGGCGCCGACGACGCCGACGATGGCCGGCGAGCCGTCCTCCGGGGAGAACAACTGCACGACGCCTTCCTCGGCCATCTGGTGCAGCGCTTCCTTGAGCTTCTTGGCTTTCATCGCGTCGCCGAGGCGAACGCGGCGCAGGATTTCAGGCGCGAAATTCGGCACGCCGCGAAACAGGATCTCCTCGCCCTCGGTCAGCGTGTCGCCGATGCGCAGCGTGCCGTGGTTGGGGATGCCGACGACATCGCCGGCGAATGCCTCGTCGGCGGTGACACGGGTGCGGGCGAAGAAGAATTGCGGCGCCGACAGGCTCATCGGCTTGCCCGTGCGCACCAGCTTGGCCTTCATGCCGCGCTCGAGCTTGCCGGAGCAGACCCGGACGAAGGCGATGCGGTCGCGGTGGTTGGGGTCCATATTGGCCTGGATCTTGAAGACGAAGGAGGTCATCTTGTCCTCGGTCGCCTCGACCTTGCGGCTGTCGGCCTCCTGCGCGCGCGGTGGCGGCCCATAGGCGCCGAGCGCCTCGATCAGGTCGCGCACGCCATAATTGCGCAGCGCCGAGCCGAAATATACCGGCGTCAGATGGCCTTCGCGAAAAGCTTCGAGGTCGAGCGGGCGACAGGCCTCGCGCGCGAGCTCCAGCTCCTCGATGAAGGCCTCGCGGTCGTTCTCCGGCAACAGGCCGGCGACGCGGTTGGAATCGGGACCGTTGACCGGCGTGCGCTCCTTCTCGGCGTCACCCTTGCGCACCGCGTTCAGCGCCAGATGGTAGGTGCCGGAAAAGGTCTTGCCGCGGCCGATCGGCCAGGTGATCGGCGCGGTATCGAGCGCCAGCTTCTGCTCGATCTCGTCGAGGATGTCGAACGGATCGCGGCTTTCGCGGTCCATCTTGTTGACGAAGGTGATGATCGGGATATCGCGCAGCCGGCAGACCTCGAAGAGTTTTAGCGTACGCGGTTCGATGCCTTTTGCTGCGTCGATGACCATGACGGCGCTGTCGACCGCCGACAGCGTGCGATAGGTGTCGTCGGCGAAATCCTCGTGGCCGGGCGTGTCGAGCAGGTTGAAGACGGTATCCTCATATTCGAAGGTCATCACCGAGGTGACCACCGAAATGCCGCGCTCGCGTTCGATCTTCATCCAGTCCGACCGGGTCTGAATGCGGTCCTTCTTGGCCTTGACCTCGCCGGCAAGCTGGATGGCGCCGCCGAACAGAAGCAGCTTTTCGGTGAGCGTGGTCTTGCCGGCGTCGGGGTGCGCGATGATCGCGAATGTGCGGCGGCGCGATACCGCTTGTTCGATGTCTTCAGCCAATTTCATGGAATCCTGTCTGTGGCGCGGGCTTCTAGCAGCGCTTTTCCGGCCTGTCGAACGGAAACACCCTTCGCCCTCAATGCCAGATGATGCAAATGTCGCTGCGGGCCGCGAGTTCAGTCACGGATCACAGCCGCTTCAGTGACCGAACCGGCATCATCCGTGCGGATGGCGAGCCATTCATAGTCGATCGAAAGCAATCCCCTTTCCGGGCCAAGGACATAGACCAGGCTCCAATCGGAAAACTTGTCGGTCTCAGGCGGCGCGCCGAGCGCCGCAAGGACTTCTGCCCGCGATTTCCCAACCAACCACCCGGTCAGCACCAGGCTGTCGGCGATGCGATGGCGTTTATGCAAGGGATCATGCCAGCTGTAGTCACCGACTTGCCACCACGATCGAATGAACGGCAGTGGGCCGAAGAAGACGGCATAGACGATCATGACCATGGCAGTGCCAAGAGCGAGACCTCGCGTCCAGCGGCGCAAACGAGCCCTTCGTGGCTGGGACATGATTTCTGGTCGGGAACTCAACAGCGCAGAGCTTTCTCGCAAAGACGATGTCATCGACCGTTTCGAGAACGGAACACCACGACGTGCATGTATCACGACGGCAGGAGGGTATGAAGTCCTGCCGTTAAAGGTGGACGGCCGTGAGCAAAGACATCCTCGGCATCTGCGCTTCCATCGCCTGGAACCTGAGTGCAGTGCAGTCGACCTCTCCGGCTGCCGGCGGTTCACGTTCCGACGTCAGGCCGGTTCGGCGGCATGGCTCTGTGAGGCCACCTCGGGAATCCACTCGGCAATTGCGGCGCCGATCCTGTCGGCATGGTCCTCCTGCAGATAGTGCGCGCCGGGTCCGAGATCGATCAACCGGCAGTTCTTCAGGCCCGCCGCGAATTCCCGTGCCGCCTGCGGCGAGACGAGGGCGCCTGGATCGCCTGAGAAAAGCAGCTTCGGGTAGGAGGAGAGCCGTAGCGCCCGATGGTCGTTCTCGCTGATGGCGGCGACATCGGCGGGCTGGCCTTCGATCGGCAGGTCGCGCGGCAGCTGCAGGATCGGCTTGCGCGATTGCGGTGTCGGGAACGGCGCCCGGTAGGCGGCCATTTCCTCATCGCTCATCGTGCGCAGCACAGCAGCCGGCAGCACTTTTTCGACGAAGACGTTGTCTTCCAGGACAAGCTTCTCACCGACGCCAGGCGTGCGCATTGCCTTGAACAATTCGCGCGCCTGCGGACGCTGGTGGAAATCGTCCCAGCTATCGAACGGGCGGATGAATTCCATGAAGGCGAGGCCGAGGATCCGCTGCGGCCGCCGTGCGGCGAGATGGAAGGCGAGCGCGGTGCCCCAGTCCTGCGCGACGACCACCATGTCGGTGATGCCAAGCGTCTCCATGAAAGCGTCGAGATACCGGACGTGGTCGAAGAAGCGATAGTCGATGTCCGGCTTGCCGGATTGGCCATAGCCAATCAGGTCGGGCGCTATGCAGCGGCCGAACGGCGCCACGTGCAGGATGATGTCGCGCCAGATAAAGGACGACGTCGGGTTGCCGTGCAGGAAGAGCACAGTCGGACCGGCAATACCTGCCTCGACATAGGAGATGGTGGAATCGAGTACCGCGACTTGCGAGCGTGGCAACATTGTGCGCTTTTCGAGTTTCGGGTTCATCGGATCAGCTCCTTTTTGCGAAGACTGTTTTGAAGACGATGTTCTTGAAACGCTCGAGCGGTTCGGGACTGCGCTCCACCTTCATGCGCAGCATCGCGCCTTGCCAGGAACTCAAAAGGAAATCGGCGAGATCCTCGGCATCGAACGCGTCGGTGATGTCGCCGGCCGCCTGGCCCTCGGCGATGCATGCGGCGAAGGGCTTACGCCAGCGTTCGAAAATGGCGACAAGTTGCAGCCTCAGCGCCTCGCTGTGAGCCGCCGTCTCGAGGCTGAGATTGCCGATCATGCAGCCCCGTGCCCAATCATGCGCCTCCAGCTTCGACGTGATGATTTCGAGATAACGGCGCAAGCGCCCGACCGGGGGCGTGCCGTCGCGGGCGAGGGCCTGCTTCACCAAACCGCTCACATAAGCGAAATAGCGGTCCAGCACCTCGCCGGTGAACGCCTCCTTGGAGGCAAAATGGTTGGTGAAGGACCCCGGGCGGGCATCGGCCGCGGCGACGATGTCGCGTACGCCGGCAGCCGAATAGCCGGAACTCCAGATGGTTTTGAAACCGGCGTCGAGAAGTTTTTCGCGAAGTGAATGTCTAGCCATATCGATACAATACGTACGTACGTATTAGAGTCAAGAGGCATTTTTTTGGTACCGCGCGCTCTTGGCAGAACCCACAGGCATGGCATCGCAGTGGTGGGCGTTGGAACGAGGAGCGAGCATGGCAGCGGCACAAGAAGTGATCGTCATCGGCGCCGGCATCATCGGCGCCTCCATCGCCTGGCACCTGACCAGGGCCGGGGCAAAGGTGACGGTCATTGCCGGCAGCGGCGCCGGCGGCGTCGCGACGCCGAATTCCTTTGCCTGGATCAACGCCAGCTGGGGCAATCCGGAGGTCTATTTCCGGCTGCGCACTCGGTCGATGGCCGAATGGACGCGATTGGCGAACGAGGTGCCCGGCATCCCGTTGCAATGGTGCGGCGGCTTGTGCTGGGACCTGCCGCGTGCCGAACTTGAGGCCTATGCGGCCGAGCACGCCGCCTGGGGCTACGGCATCGAGCGTGTCGACCGTGCCGGAGCGGCGCGCATCGAGCCCAATCTGACCGAGCTTCCCGATGTCGCCCTTTATGTGCCTGGGGAAGGCGTTGCCGAGCCGGTCGCCGCCACGCAAGCACTGCTGACCGACGCCGAACGGCGCGGCGCGCGGCTGCTGACGGGAGTTACCGCGACCGCGCTTGTGCAGGCCAACGGCAGGATTGCCGGCGTCGATACATCCGGCGGGCGGATTGCTGCCGACGAGGTGATGATCGCGGCCGGAGCCGGCTCTCCGGCACTAGCGGCAACAGCCGGGATAGAACTGCCGATTGAGACGCCACCCGGCCTGATCGTGCACTCGCGCCCCTACGAAAAGCTGCTCAACGGGCTGGTGATCGGCGACCGCCTGCATATGCGCCAGACGGCGGAAGGCCGCATCATCGCCGGCTCGGATTTCGGCGGCGCCGATCCCGGCATGGATGCCGCGGCCACCGCCCGCGACCTGTTTGCGGCGATGAAGGCGATGCTGCGCGGCGCGGATGGGCTGGAACTCGATTTCCACACCATAGGCTACCGGCCGACGCCGGTCGGCGGCTTTCCGATCATTGGCCGCGCCGCAGGCGTGCGCGGCGTCTACGTCGCGGTCATGCATTCCGGCATCACGCTGGCCCCGGCCGTCGGCCTGTTCGCCGCCCGCGAAGTCCTCGACGGCGAGCGCGATCCGCTGCTTGATCCCTACGGGCTGGGGCGGTTTACTCAATAACCGGGCGGCCGGCGAAAGCCGCCGGTTAGCGGCTCGATTGCCCTCGCGATCCCGAACAGGCGCGACTCCGACCAGCGTTTGCCAACAAGCTGTAGGCCGATGGGCAGGCCGTCGCTGTCCTGTCCGCAGGGCAGCGACAGTGCGGGATGGCCGCTGTAGTTGAACACCGCGCCATAGGCCGGCAGCATCCAGTAGCTTTGCTCGCTACCATCGACCTCGATCGGCGTTCCCGGCTCGCAATGCGGGAACGCGGTGACCATGGCGACGGGGCACAGCAAGGCGTCGCAGCCGTCTAAGAACCGATCCCACGCCAGGATGGAGCGGTCGCGGCGGGCGAGCGCCTCGAACCAGCGCGAGACCGGCGTCGGCTTCTCCGGCGGTTCGGGCTGCGCCGCCTCCAGCATCATGCCGATCAGTGCACCGCCTTGCCTCAGGTCGTCATGCAGGTCGAGCTTCGGCAATTCGGCCTCCTCGACGATGGCGCCCGCAGCCTGAAGCTCTTTTGCCAGGCTTTCGACCGCCGCGCTGATCTCGCCGGCCACCGGAAAGCCCGGAAAGGACGGCGCGACGGCAATGCGCAAATTTTTGAGATCCAGCTCCGGTGTGGTTTCGACCGGTACCGGCGCAAGGTCGGTATCGCTTCCATCCGGCCCGGCAATGAGGCCGTAGATCAGCGCCAGGTCCTCGACGCTGCGCGCCATCGGTCCTAGGCAGGAGATCAGCCTCACGCTGCGCGGCGCCCCGCCTGGATCGGGGAAGGCGCCGGCGAGCGAGACGCGGTGCTCGGTCGGCTTGAGGCCATAGACGCCGCAAAATGCAGCGGGCAGCCGGATTGAATCCTGCATGTCGGTGCCGACCTCGAACGGCGTCATCCCGGTGCTGAGCGCCGCCGCCGCACCACCACTGGAGCCGCCGGCGGTGCGCTGGAGGTTCCAGGGGTTGCCGGTGCGGCCGAACAACGGATTGCTCGACTGCCAGTCACCGAGCATTGTCGCCACGTTCGTCTTGCCCACCAATATGCCGCCTGCCGTCTTCAGCCGGGCAACGACCGGACTGTCTGCCCTCGGGGCATAGTCGGCGAAGGCCGGGAAGCCGACGGTGGTTCTCATGCCAGCGGTTTCGTGCGTGTCCTTCAGGGTGAACGGCACACCTTGCAGCGGCCCAAGTGCCTCGCTGCGCGCCTGCACTTCGTCGGCCTTGCCGGCGCGTTGCCGCGCACCGTCCCGATCGAGGGTTACAACGGCGTTAACCGCCGCATTGTGCCTGTCGATCTGCGCCAGATGCTCGTCCAGCACCTCTATTGCGGAAACCTTACGGTCGCGAATGGCCGCGGCCAGTTTGGTGGTCGAGGAAAAGACGATATCCATCGTAAATGCTCCGGGCGATCGCGCTGCGCTCCTCAAAATGGCGGATTGGCGCGTGGATGCAAGCTTGGCTCGGCATTTCGACGACGGCGGCGCTTGATCGGGATTGCGCTGCCGGGATCCGTTGAGCGTCGGCGCTGTCCAGCGGCGTCGCCGCGATCGGCGCCTCCACGGCTTACCGCCCCCTGTGGTGCGTCCGCTCGTAAAGCTGGCGGATGATGCCGCTGGCCGTGGTCTCGAACAGAAACGGCAAGAAAGCATGAATGAGCGCGGCAAAGGCCGCCATGAACAATCGCGACGAGAACCATGCGGCGAAAGCCATATGGCCGAAATAACTCTCGCCGACCGCGGCCGGGTGAGAGGTGAAAAGTCTTGCGAGCCGTGCTGTCATGTCGATCCCTCCTGCCGGCATGAAGAGCCGGCGATGAAGATCCTGCCACGGCTGTCAGGTCCATCGGTCTCAAATTGTCCTTGTCTTAAGCCAGATTTTGGGACAAACATCCCACATGATGCCGGAAATCGACGAAATAGACCGGAGATTGCTGGCCGAGCTGCAACGCGACGGCACGCTGTCCGTCGACCAGCTCTCGGCAAGAATATCGCTGTCGCGCAATGCCTGCTGGCGCCGGGTCAAGCGGCTGGAGGAAGACGGCGTCATCACCGGCCGGGTGGCGCTGGTCGACGCCGACAAACTTGGACTCGGCCTTTCCGTGTTCATCCTGATCCGCACCTCGAACCACGATCCCGACTGGCTGCAAAGATTCCGAGCGGCGGTGACCGGCTTTGCCGAGATCACCGGCGCCTACCGCATGTCCGGCGACCTCGACTATGTCCTGCGCGCCCGCGTCGCCGATGTGAAGGCCTATGACCGGCTCTACCAGCGGCTGATCGCCAAGGTGGCACTGTCGGACGTTTCGGCCTCCTTCGTCATGGAGGAGATCAAGGAGACCACGGTCGTTCCGATGGAACTGCGCTGAAGCGGAACTGTGCTGAAAGAAAGCCGTTGATAGCATTGCCGCCGAGTTGACTGGATCGGCGTTCGCGACGATAGGATCAGCCTTATGCGCGCAGCACTTTATCCCTCTTCCGTCATCGGTCCGGCTGTCGGCTTTGTCAGGCTGCCGCACGGCGAGGGATTGCCGCTTCCCGCCTATGAGAGTTCGGGCGCCGCCGGCATGGACCTGCGCGCCGCCGTCCCGGACGACAGGCCGCTCTTGATCCTGCCGGGAAAGCGCGCGCTGGTGCCGACCGGGCTGATCCTGGAAATTCCGGAGGGCGTCGAAGGTCAGGTCCGGCCGCGTTCCGGCCTCGCCTTCAAGCACGGGCTCACCTGCCTCAACACACCGGGCACCATCGACAGCGATTATCGCGGCGAGGTCAAGGTGCTGCTGATCAATCTCGGCGAAGAGGATTTCGCAGTGACGCGTGGCATGCGGATCGCCCAGATCGTCTTCGCCCCGGTGACGCAGGCGACCGTCGAGGAGCGCACATTGGCCGGCGGCACAACGCGCGGCTCGGGCGGCTTCGGATCGACCGGCACCGCCTGATGAAAATCCCCAAGCTCGTTATCTTCGATTGCGACGGGGTTCTGGTCGATACCGAGAACCTGGCCAATCGGCGCCTCGCCGAGTGGCTGACCGCGGCCGGCTTTCCGGCCAGCTTCGAATATTGCCGCAAGAACTTCTCCGGCCGCAGCATGGTCTCGGTGCAGAAGGAAGTCGAGGCAACCGGCGTCAGCCTCGGCGCCGATTTCGTCGAGCGCTGGAACGCCGGCCTGCCGGACCTGTTCGCGCATGGCGTCGAGGCTATCCCCTATGTTCGCGAGTTCATCGAAACTGTGCACGCCGCCGGTATCGCCACCTGCGTCGCCTCGTCGGCACGGGTGTCGAAAATGCACATCACGCTCGGCCAGACCGGGCTGCTGCCGCTGTTCGAGGATGCACTGTTTAGCTCGACCATGGTCTCGCGCGGCAAGCCGTTCCCCGACCTCTTCCTGCATGCGGCAGCGACGATGGGCTTCGCGCCCGCCGACTGCATCGTCATCGAGGACAGCGTCGCCGGGACGGCAGCCGGCATCGCCGCCGGCATGCGCGTCTATTCCTATCACGGCGACCCGCTTTCCGACCGCGATGGGCTGATCGAAGCCGGCGGCATCCTGTTCGACGACATGCGTGAACTGGCCGGGCTGGTGCCGATCCACTGATCGGGCCTTTGTTCAAGCTGCGCTGTATGTTGCAGCTGCTTGTGCTAGCTTGCGCGTGCCCGACATAACGAGCGCGCGCATGACCTTTCCTCGTTTCCTCTGTGCCTGCCTGCTGCTGCCTTGTCTCTGGACGACGGCGAGCGCTGAGGCCGTCAGCTTCCCGGAGCTCGGCAGCGCTGTCCCCAGCCACGGCGATGTCACCTATCTCGACCTCGCCAGGCTGGTCATTCCCGATCTGGCCGCGGACAAGGACGGCTTTTTCCGGGGTTCGATGCCGATCGAGATGCGTCACATCGCTGGACCGGGCTACGGCGGCTCGCCACCGGCGACGTCGGGCCTTTCCAATGCCGGCGTGCTCGGCATCAAGGCCGGCGGCAAGGAGCGGCTGACCATGCTGTTCGACCTTGGCGACTCGCCTGACAGCGCCGAAGGCTATGCCGTGCTGGCACTCTACGACGTCACCGGCAAGCCGGCGCTGCTCGACGCGGTCAATGTCGCCGTCGACCGCATCACCTCTCTTCGCGAGCCGGGCAAGCTGCCGATCGGGCCTGGTGACGACGCCATCATCAGCATGAGCATGCATTTCAATTCGAGCCAGGGCTATGGGATCACGCCGCTGATCATGGTCCGCAACGACAGGTTCGAGTTGATCGACATGATCTATACGTTCGACGAAAACCTCTGCACCCATAGGAGGACGCAGAAGGCGGCGTTCCAGGCGATGGCCGACGGCCAGCCCTATGCAGCCATCAAGGTCACGGTGACCGACGCGACGCTGCCGGGGGAAGACAGCTGCGACGGCCAGCAGCCGCCAGAGGCGTCTTCGCGCGACATTTCCGTCACCTATCATTGGGACAAAAACGCTTCGCGCTACGTCAAGGATTCCGATGCGCTGGACCGATTGGCAGATGAGAACGCCAAACGCTTCTGAACCAACCGCATTTGTTTGCCCGGCGCCTTCCGCCGGGCTAGAATTTGCCTCACATTCTGCACTGGAGGGGAGCATCCATGGATAAGGGCAAGATTTTTCGCGACCTGCATGCCTCGATCTTCGTCATGGCCAATTCCTGGGACGTCGGCACGACCAAGCTCTTAGCCTCGTTCGGCTTCAAGGCGCTTGCCACGACCAGCGCCGGCTTTGCCTTTTCGCGCGGCCTGCCCGATGGCGCGGTGACGTTCGAGGCGATGATCCATCATTGCCGTGAAGTGTCGGCGGCGACCGGGCTGCCGGTTTCGGCGGATCTCGAAAGGGGCAAGGGCGACAGCGCGACAAGTGCCGGCGAGACCATCTTCGCCGCCGAGGCGGCTGGCCTCGCCGGCTGCTCGATCGAAGACCATACCGGCGAGCCCGACAAGCCGATCTATGATTTTACGCATGCCGTCGAGCGCGTCGCGGCTGCGGCGGAGGCGGCACGGGCGCTGAAACGCGATTTCGTCTTCACCGCGCGGGCCGAGAATTTTCTGTGGGGCAAGCCCGACCTTGACGATACGATCAAGCGGCTGCAGGCCTTCGAGAAGGCTGGCGCCGACGTGCTCTATGCACCTGGGCTGGGCGACGTTGAGATGGTGCGAACCGTCTGCTCGGCGCTGACCAAGCCGGTCAACGTCATGGCCAGGCCCGGCTTCACCATCGCCGACCTTGCCATGGCGGGGGTAAAGCGCGTCTCGCTCGGCCCATGGCTCACCAATTTCGCCTTCGGCATGCTGGAGACCGCGGCGCGCGAGATCCAGCAGGACGGCACCTTCGGCTTCACTCGCGCCGCCATGCCGTTCGGCAAGCTGCAGGCGCTGTTTGCCAAATCTTCAGCCTAGGTCCGGGCCCGGCGAATGACGCTCACCGTCGTCGACATGCACACCGGCGGCGAGCCGCTGCGGATCGTCACCGGCGGCTACCCCGACATTCCCAAGGGCACGATCCTCGAAAAGCGCGCCTATGTGCGCGACCATCTCGATCATCTCAGAAAGATCCTGATGTTCGAGCCGCGCGGCCACTACGACATGTATGGCGCGCTGCTGGTGGAGCCCGACCTGCCGGGCGCCGACCTCGCGGTGCTGTTCATGCACAATGAGGGCTATTCGACGATGTGCGGCCACGCCATCGTCGCGCTCGGCCGCTACGCCGTCGACGAGCGGCTGGTGGTGCCACGCGAGCCGCTGACGACCGTCAATATCGAGGCGCCATGCGGGCTGATTTCGGCTGCGGTCGAGGTAAGAGATGGCAAGGCCGGTGCGGTGTCCTTCGAAAGCGTGCCGGCGTTTCTGTTCGCCCGCGATCAGCGGATCGAGCTGCCGGGGTATGGTCCGGTCGGCTTCGACATCGCTTATGGCGGCGCCTTCTATGCGCTCGCCGACTGCCGCCAGTTCGGGCTGGAATTCGGCAGGAACCGGGTGCGCGATTTCGTCGATGCGGCGACCGCGCTGACCAACAAGGTCAAGGCCGAATTGCCGCTGTCGCACCCCGACCACGCAGATCTCGCCTTTCTCTACGGCACCATCCTGACCGACGGACAAGATGCGTTCTCCGATACGCCGACCAAAAACATCTGCGTTTTCGCCGAGGCCGAGGTCGACCGTTCGCCGACCGGCTCGGGCGTCACCGCGCGCCTGGCGGCCATGCACGCCAAGGGCCAGATCGAGATTGGCCGGACGCGGCTGTTCGAGAGCATCGCCGGCTCGCGCTTTTCCGGCGCGGTCGTACGCACGGCCACAGCCGGGCCGCATGATGCCATCATCGCCCGCGTCGGCGGCCGCGCCTATTACTCAGGCCGGGCCGAATTCATCGTCGAGGACGACGACGAACTGGGCAGGGGCTTCCTGCTGCGCTAGCTCCCTTCCCGCGCCGAGATCGCCTTGTGCAGATGCACCATCATGGCGGCGGCGAACAGCGGCGTCAGAAGGTTGAGCAGCGGCACCGCCAGGAACGCGGCGACGACCAGCCCGGCCAGGAACACGGTGACCGCGTGCTTTCTGCGCAGTGCCTTGGCCTCGGCCTCCGGGCGAAAGCGCATGGCGGCGAATTCGAAGAACTCGCGCCCGAGCAGATAACCGTTGACGACGAAGAAAGCGGCAATGTTGATGCCCGGCACCAGCAGAAGCAGCAGGGCGACGATATTGCCGAGGATGACGACGCCGAAGAACCTGATCGCCAGCACCAGCGAGCGCAGCGCAGGCACGGCGCGGCCGGGCGGATCGTTGGGATAGTCGGTGCGCTCGACCACTTCGGCGACGTCGTCGAGGAACAGGCCGGCGATGATCGCCGTCACCGGCGCGATAAAAAGCGCCAGCCCCAGCGCAAGGCCGATGCCGGCGACGACGGCGCCCAGCCATCCGGCCCAGGATGGAAGCGCCGGCAGCCATGCGTCGATCCACGGCCAGGCCAGCCATTCGAACAGGCTCTTAATCCCGAACCACAGCGCCGCCAGCGCCAGCAAGGTCAGCCCCAGCGTCTTCAGGAATACGGAACGGAATTCGGGCGAGAACAGCCGGCTCAAGGCGGCGCGGGCGGCGTCGAGAATCACGGCGTTTCCAATTCCATATCAAACGTGCCCGTGGCTGATATCTCCGAATAGGCGGAGACCGCCCAAGTCGCAAGCGCGGCTTCCTAGCGCGCGACCTTCGCCTGGGGAATGGTCATCGCCGCCACGCCGGCGACGACCAGGGCCATTCCCCACCATGCGCTCGGACCAAGGCTTTCGCCAAGGAATACAGCTCCGATAGCGACGCCGATCGGCACCCGCAGATAGGCTTGCGAGGTGGTGCCGACGGAGCCCAGCGTGTGCAGGAGGCGGAAATAGATTGAGAAGGCCAGCGCGGTTGAAAACACCGAAAGCCCGAGCAGCGCAAGGATCGAAGCTGTCGATGGCGCCAGGGTCCATGGCCGGTCGAACGCAAGGCTCAACGGGATCAGCATCGCGGCGCCGCAGAGCATCGAACCGGCGGCCGGCACCATCGGATCGAGCCCCCGGAAGCCGCGGCCGAAAACGGCAGCGCCGGCATAGCAGATCGTCGCCGCGACCACGGCAAGTTGCGGCAACAATTGCTGTCCGAGGCCGCCAAGCGCCGGGGCGCCGACAACGAGGCATATTCCGGCTATTCCCGCCGCGACGCCGAACAGCTTGCGCATGGTCGCCGGTTCGTGGCGGGTTATCAGCACGGTCAGCAAGAAGGTGAAGATCGGCGAGGTCGCATTCAGGATCGTGGCCAGTCCGGCATCCAGCGAGCGCTCGGCCGAAGCGATCAGCGTGAACGGCACGACGCTGTTGAGGCATGCCTGGAATGTAAACCGGCGCCAGCTTGCGGCATCACCCGGCAAGGCCAGCCCGCGCCAGCGGATCAGGGCGAGCAGGATGCCACCCGCGATCAGGGTTCGCGCGGCGATCAGCGCCACCGGCGGGATCGTCGCGACGCCGATCTTGATGAAGCTGTAGGATGCGCCCCACAGCACCGCCAATATGACGAGCAGCACCAGCTCGATCCGGGTGTCGGTTTTCATGGACATGGCCGGCTGGAACCTCTGGGCATCGCTCATCTCAGCCATGCTTGTAAGCCAGGCACGCGGGAAAATGCTTCGGCCGTCATCCAACGATGGTCGCTATGCCGACATTCGTCGGATCGCCGCATTGGCAACTAGGCAAAGCCGCATCAAACCGCTAGACCCGCCCGCGCCCGGCGTGGCAGAAAGCCGGTGGCTTTTTTGGCGGAGACTGAATTGATGCCGGACTATGACGTGCTTTGTATCGGAAATGCCATCGTCGACATCATCGCCCAGTGCGACGAGGCGTTCCTGGAGACCAACGGCATCATCAAGGGCGCGATGAATTTGATCGACACGAGGCGCGCCGAACTGCTCTACAGCCGCATGGGCCCGGCCATTGAAGCCTCGGGCGGCAGCGCCGGCAACACGGCGGCCGGCGTCGCCTCCTTCGGCGGCCGCGCCGCCTTCTTCGGCAAGGTCTCCAACGACGCGCTCGGCGAAATCTACGCGCATGACATCCATGCCCAGGGCGTCGCCTTCGACACCAGGCCGCTCAACGGCGAACCGCCGACGGCGCGCTCGATGATCTTCGTCACGCCGGACGGCGAGCGCTCGATGAACACCTACCTCGGCGCTTGCATCGAGCTCGGCCCGGAGGACGTCGAGGCCGACAAGGCGTCGGGCGCCGCGGTCACCTATTTCGAGGGCTATCTATGGGACCCGCCGCGCGCCAAGGAAGCGATCCGGCAGACTGCCAAGCTCGCCCACGCCGCCGGGCGCGAAGTGTCGATGACCTTGTCGGACTCGTTCTGTGTCGACCGCTATCGCGACGAGTTTCTCGACCTGATGCGCTCAGGCACCGTCGACATCGTCTTTGCCAACAGCCACGAGATCAAGTCGCTCTACCAGACCGCGTCCTTCGACGAGGCGCTGGCGCAGATCCGCAAGGATTGCAAGATCGCCGCCGTCACTCGGTCGGAAAAGGGCTCGGTCATCGTGCGCGGGCACGAGACCGTCACCATCGAGGCCACCAGGATCCGCGAGCTGGTCGACACGACCGGCGCCGGCGACCTCTACGCCGCCGGCTTCCTCTACGGCTACACGCAAGGCCGCAGCCTGAAGCAGTGCGGCGATCTCGGCTCGCTGGCGGCCGGACTGGTCATCCAGCAAATCGGCCCAAGGCCAAGGCAGAATCTGCGCCGCGAGGCCGAGCAGGCGGGGTTGTTGTAGCAGCACCTCTTCCCTTCTCCCCTTGTGGGAGAAGGTGGATCGGCGCGCAGCGCCGAGACGGATGAGGGGTGTTGGAAGGAATGCCGTCCGAGCCAAGCTGGAGCACCCCTCATCCGTCGCCTTCGGCGACACCTTCTCCCACAAGGGGAGAAGGAAGAGACGCTGCCGCTACGCGCCGCTCAAGCCCCCGCGCTATACGCCGCAATCGCTGCCATGTTGACGATGTCCGAATCCTTGGCATTCAGCGAGACGATCTGAACCGGCTTGTTCAGGCCGACCAGCAGCGGGCCGATGACGGTCGAGCCGCCGAGCTCCTGCAGCATCTTGGTCGAGATCGAGGCCGAGTGGAAAGCCGGCATGACCAGCACATTGGCCGGGCCGGTCAGCCTGATGAACGGATACTGCGCCATGGCGCGGGCGTTGAGCGCCACGTCGGCGGCCATCTCGCCGTCATACTCGAAATCGACGCGGCGCTTGTCGAGGATGCGCACCGCTTCCTGGACGCGCTCGGAGCGCTCGCCCTGCGGATGGCCGAAGGTCGAATAGGCGAGCATGGCGAGCCTCGGCTCGTAGCCCATGCGGCGGGCGAAGCCGGCTGCCTCCTCGGCGATGTCGGCGATCTCGACGGCATTCGGCATGTCGTGCACGGCGGTATCGGCGACGAGCACGGTGCGACCCCGCGCGAGTACGATCGACACGCCGATGACGCAATGGCCGGGCCTTGCGTCGATGACGCGGCGGATGTCGTCGAGCGCCGTCGAATAGTTGCGGGTAACGCCGGTGACGATGCCGTCGGCATCGCCCAGCGCCACCATGCAGGCGGCGAAATGGTTGCGGTCGTTGTTGATCAGCCGCTGGCAGTCGCGGAACAGGAAGCCTTTGCGCTGCATGCGCTCGTAGAGATAATCGGTGTAGACCGAGTTGCGCCGTGACAGCCGCGCATTGATGATCTCGATGCCTTGCTTGCCGAGATCGATGCCGGCGTTCCTGGCGTTTTCCTTGATGATGTCGTCGCGGCCGAGCAGGATGGCGGTGCCGAGCCGCTGGTTCACGTAGGAGACGGCGGCGCGCATCACCTGCTCCTCCTCGCCCTCGGCAAAGACGATGCGCTTGGGCTGGCGGCGCACCCGGTCGTAGATGCGCTGCAGCGTCGAGGCGATCGGGTCGCGGCGGGCGGAAAGCTCCTGCGCGTACCGGTCGAGATCGAGGATCGGCTTGCGGGCGACGCCGGAGTCCATCGCCGCCTTGGCGACCGCGATCGGGATCGCCGATATCAGCCGCGGATCGAACGGCACCGGGATGATGTAGTTGGGGCCGAATTTCGGCCGGTTTCCCTGGTAGGCGGCGGCGACGTCGTCGGGCACGTCCTGGCGCGCCAGTTCCGCCAGCGCCCGGGCGGCGGCGATCTTCATGTCGTCGTTGATGGTGGTCGCCCGCACGTCGAGCGCGCCGCGGAAAATGTAGGGGAAGCCAAGCACGTTGTTGACCTGGTTGGGATAGTCGGACCGTCCGGTCGCCATGATGGCGTCGGTGCGGATCTCGGCGACTTCTTCCGGCGTGATTTCGGGGTCGGGATTGGCCATGGCGAAGATGATCGGGTTCTTGGCCATCGACTGCACCATCCTGGTGGTCAGCGTGCCTTTGGCCGAGAGGCCGAGGAACACGTCGGCGCCGTCCAGCGCCTCGGCCAGCGAACGCGCGCCGGTTTTCACGGCGTGCGCCGATTTCCACTGGTTCATGCCTTCGGTGCGGCCCTGGAAGACCACGCCCTTTGTGTCGCACAGGATGATATTTTCTGGCGCAAAGCCCATCGCCTTCATCAATTCGATGCAGGCGATGCCGGCAGCACCCGCGCCGTTGCAGACCATCTTGGTGGTCTTCATGTCGCGGCCGGTGACCTCCAGCGCATTGATCAGGCCGGCGGCCGAAATGATGGCGGTGCCGTGCTGGTCGTCATGGAAGACCGGTATGTCCATCAGCTCGCGCAGCCGCTGCTCGATGATGAAGCATTCCGGCGCCTTGATGTCCTCGAGGTTGATGCCGCCGAACGAGGGCCCAAGGAAGCGCACGCAGTTGATGAATTCGTCGGCATCCTCGGTGTCGACCTCGAGGTCGATGGAATCGACATCGGCGAAGCGCTTGAACAGCACCGCCTTGCCTTCCATAACCGGCTTCGAGGCCAGCGCGCCGAGATTGCCGAGGCCGAGGATGGCGGTGCCGTTGGAGATGACGGCGACCATGTTGCCGCGAACCGTGTAGTCGAAGGCGCGGCTCGGATCCTCGGCGATGGCGAGAACCGGAACCGCGACGCCCGGCGAATAGGCCAGGCTGAGATCGCGCTGCGTCGCCATCGGTTTTGTGGCGACGATCTCCAGCTTGCCGGGGCGGCCCATGGCGTGGAATTCCAACGCCTCCTGGGCGCTGACGGAGGGCCCGTTGCTTTCTGTTTTCTTGGCCATGGTACTTTTGGTTTCCTCGCCCGTACGGCACCGCTTGCGATGGGTGCGCATGCTTTCTTTTGTGGAAGGTTCGGGATTAAGGCTACACTTCGCCGCTGTAAACCGCCAAGCATGGCTTGCAAAATTTTGGAAGCAGCTTCTTGAACGACGAGACGCCCATTCGAAGCGACACCGCCACGCCGGCCTTCGCGCCGGCGACGCCGATGATGGAGCAGTATATCGAGATCAAGGCGGCGAACCCGGATTCGCTGCTGTTCTACCGCATGGGCGATTTCTACGAGCTGTTCTTCGACGATGCCGAGAAGGCAAGCCGGGCGCTCGGCATCGTGCTCACCAAGCGCGGCAAGCACCAGGGGCTCGACATCCCGATGTGCGGCGTGCCGGTGCATGCCGCCGACGATTATCTGCAGAAGCTGATCGGCCAGGGGTTCCGCGTCGCTGTCTGCGAGCAGATCGAGGATCCGGCCGAGGCCAAGAAGCGCGGCGGCAAATCGGTGGTGCGCCGCGACGTGGTGCGGCTGGTCACCCCCGGCACTATCACCGAAGACAAACTGCTGGCGCCGTCGGAATCGAGTTTTCTGATGGCGCTGGGGCGGGTCAAGGGCGGCAGCAGTGATCACGCTTTCGCTTTGGCCTGGATCGAGATCTCGACCGGTGTCTTCCGTGTCGCCGAAACCACCGCCGACCGGCTGCTCGCCGATGTCTTCCGCGTCGATCCGCGCGAGCTGATCGTCGCCGAACCGGTGTTTTACGACCCGGAGCTGAAACCGGTGTTCGACGTGCTCGGCCGCGTCGCCAGCCCGCAGCCGCCGTCGCTGTTCGATTCGGCTTCGGCCGCCGGCCGCATCGCCCGCTTCTTCGAGGTGGCAACGCCTGACAGTTTCGGCACGTTTTCGCGCGCCGAGCTGTCCGCGATCTCGGGCGCCATCGCCTATGTCGAGAAGACGCAAAAGGCCGAGCGGCCGCCGCTGTCGCGGCCGGAGCGCGAGGAGCAGGGATCGACGCTGTTCATCGACCCGGCGACGCGCGCCAATCTGGAGCTGCTGCGCACGCTGTCCGGCAGCCGCGAGGGGTCGCTGTTCAAGGCCATCGACCGCACGGTGACCGGCGGCGGCGCAAGGCTGCTCGCCGACCGGCTGATGGCGCCGCTGACCGACCCGGCGGCAATCGCTGCAAGGCTGGATTCGGTATCGTTCTTCCGCTCCGAGACGCGCCTCTGCCAGGCGGTGCGGGCCAGCCTGAAGAGCGTCGCCGACATGCCGCGCGCCCTGTCCAGGCTGGCGCTCAACCGCGGCGGCCCGCGCGACCTCGGCGCGCTGCGCGCCGGTTTCGAAGCGGCCGGCGCCATCGCCGAACTGTTCGGCCAAACCGCCTTGCCGGGCGAACTGACCGCGGCGTTGGGAGCTATCAAGGCACTGCCGAGTGAACTGGCGACGCATCTGGCGCAGGCGCTCAGCGACGAGCTGCCGTTGCTCAAGCGCGACGGCGGCTTCGTCCGTTCCGGCTACCACGCCGAACTCGACGAGATGCGGGCACTGCGCGACGAGTCGCGAAAAGTCATCGCCGGGCTGGAACGCTCGCTGATCGACGAGACCGGCATCCGCTCGCTGAAGATCAGGCACAACAACGTGCTGGGATATTACATCGAAGTCACCGCCAACCACCATGCGCTGATGACCGGCAGCGATGGCGCCAAGGCGCGCTTCATCCATCGCCAGACCATGGCCAACGCCATGCGCTTCACCACTACCGAACTTGCCGAACTGGAAACCAAGATCGCCAATGCCGCCGACCGGGCGCTGGCGATCGAGCTTGCCGCTTTCGAGGCGCTGACGGCCGAAGTCGTCGGCCAGGCCGACACGATCCGCGCCGGCGCCGAAGCGCTCGCGGTGCTCGACGTTTCGGCCGCACTTGCCTTGCTTTCCGAAAGCGAGGCCTGGTGCCGGCCGCTGGTCGATTCGAGCCTTGCCTTCGAGATTTCGGGTGGACGCCATCCGGTGGTCGAACAGGCGCTGCGGCGCTCCGGCGAAGGCCCGTTCGTCGCCAATGATTGCGATCTGTCGCCGCAAGGCGATGCTAAGGCCGGCGCGATCTGGCTGCTGACCGGTCCCAATATGGGCGGCAAATCGACCTTCCTCAGGCAAAACGCGCTGATTGCCATCCTTGCCCAGACCGGCTCCTTCGTGCCGGCGGCATCAGCGCATATCGGCGTCGTCGATCGGCTGTTTTCGCGGGTCGGCGCCTCCGACGACCTGGCGCGCGGCCGCTCGACCTTCATGGTCGAGATGGTCGAGACGGCGGCGATCCTCAACCAGGCCGGCGAACGCGCACTGGTCATCCTCGACGAGATCGGCCGCGGCACCGCCACCTTCGACGGCCTGTCGATCGCCTGGGCGGCGGTCGAATATCTGCACGAGAAAAACCGCTGCCGGGCGATCTTCGCCACGCATTTCCACGAGATGACGGCGCTGGCCGGAAAACTGCCGCGGCTCTCCAACGTCACCATGCGGGTCAAGGAATGGGAGGGCGACGTGGTCTTCCTGCACGAGGTCGGCAAGGGTGCCGCCGACCGTTCCTACGGCGTCCAGGTAGCGCGGCTGGCCGGCCTGCCGGAAGCCGTCGTCGGCCGGGCCAAGGAAGTGCTGCACCAGCTCGAAGCCGGCGAGGTCTCGGGCAAGGCCAACCGTCTGGTCGACGACCTGCCGCTGTTTTCCGTGGCGGCGAAGCGGGAAGCGTCGAAGCCGGCGAAGAGTGATGGGCTGGGCAAAGCGCTAGCGGAGATCAATCCCGACGAGATGACGCCACGCGAGGCGCTGGAGGCGCTGTACAGGTTGAAGGGGATGGCTGGGAAGTAGTGCTTCTGCAATCGGAGCGGCGTCGCCGAAACCGCCGATCTCCCCCTCGTGGGGGAGATGTCCGGCAGGACAGAGGGGGGCGCTGTCCCACCGGCCTATCCGTCGATTGCATATGCATGGTTGCGTAGATCTTCGGCGCGCATAGGTTTTGACTGAAAGGTTAGCGATCCTTCCCGCCCCCCTCTGCCCTGCCGGGCATCTCCCCCACGAGGGGGGAGATTGGCAGCTTCACCCTCAGATCATCGCCAAACCACGCTTCCGCCTCGGCGGCGGGAAGGCGCGGTCAATTTCGGCCAAATCTTCGCTCGTGAGCTCGATCTCCAACGCCGCGACATTCTGCCGGACATGCTCGGCGCTGCTAGCTTTGGGAATCGCGATCACGCCCTCCTGCGCCACCACCCAGGCAAGCGCGATCTGCGCCGGCGTCGCACCGTGGCGAGCGGCGATGGCATCTAACCTGGCGTTGCGCGCCAATACCCCCTGATCGACCGGCGAATAGGCCATCAGCGGCATGCCGCGCTGCCGGCTCCACGGGGCGAGGTCGAACTCGACGCCGCGCTGCGACAGATTGTAGAGCACCTGGTTGGTCTGGACGTTGTTGCCGGCCGGCAACCGGACCAGCTCCTCCATCTCGCCGGTATCGAAATTGCTGACGCCCCAGTGGCGGATCTTGCCGGCTGCCTTTAACGCTTCGAACGCCTCTACCGTTTCCATCAAAGGCACGCTGCCCGGCCAATGCAGCAGATAAAGATCGATGCGGTCGGTGACGAGATGCCTCAGGCTGTTCTCGCAGGCCCGTTTGACGCCGGTGCGCGAGGCATTGGACGGTAGCACCTTAGAGACGAGGAACACTTCGTCGCGGCGACCGGCGATGGCCTCCGCCACCACCTCCTCGGCACCGCCGCTGGCATACATTTCGGCGGTGTCGATCAGCGTCATGCCGAGATCCAGCCCGAGCTTCAGGGCATTGGCCTCGTCGGCACGGCGGCGAGCGTCTTCGCCCATCTTCCAGGTGCCCTGGCCGAGCACCGGCACGGCTTCGCCGCAGGGCAGGGTGGTCGTTCGTATCGTCGATGGCATGGCATGCTCCAGTCAGGCGACATCATAGCCGCCAAAGCGAATCCAGGTGAAGCCTCTTCCCCGGATTCGCTCTGATAGCGTGATGCCTACTTCACCGGATGGGCGGCGAGCCAGTCCTGCATCTGCTTGATCTCGGCTTGCTGCGCGGCGATCACTGCCTCGGCCAGCTTGCGGATTTCCGGATCCTTGCCATTGGCGAGCTCGATCTTGGCCATGTCGATGGCCGCCTGGTGGTGCGGGATCATGCCGCGGGCGAAATCGACATCGGCATTGCCGGAATATTCGATCGCCATCATGTCGGTATGCATCTTGTCCATCGCCGCCTTATAGCCGTCGGTCGAGGGGCTTTGCGCGCCCATTGCGCCCATGTCGTGCTTCATCTCCTCGGCTTGTGCCGGAACACTTTCGAGGAAAACGGCAAGCAGCATTCCCGCCGCCATCATCAAAAGCACGATCTTCTTGGCCAAGGTCATTCATCGTCTCCTTATTCGAACAGGGTCTATCTGGAAGTTTTACTCAGAGTTTCAACGTCCTGAGCCGCAATGCGTTGGCGATGACCGAAACCGACGACAGGCTCATCGCCGCCGCCGCAATCATCGGCGACAGCAGCGTGCCGGTGAGTGGATAGAGCACGCCGGCAGCAACCGGCACGCCGAGCACATTGTAGAGGAAAGCGAAAAACAGGTTCTGGCGGATGTTGCGGATCGTCGCGCGAGCCAGCGTGCGGGCCCTGACGATACCGTTGAGATCGCCCTTGACCAGCGTAATTCCCGCACTTTCGACCGCAACATCGGCGCCTGTGCCCATGGCGATGCCGACATCGGCGGCGGCAAGTGCCGGCGCATCGTTGACACCGTCGCCGGCCATGGCGACGCCGGCACCGCCGGCACGCAATTCGTCGACCAGCGCGTTCTTCTGTTCGGGCAAGAGCCCGGCACGCACCGCGTCGATGCCGAGCTTGGCTGCGATGGCCTTGGCGGTGCGCTCGTTATCACCGGTCGCCATGACGATCTTCAGCCCACTGTCATGCAGCGCCTTGATCGCCTCGGCGGTGGTCGCCTTGATCGGGTCGGCAACGGCAACGAGACCGGCGAGCCTGTTGCCGACGGCAACGAACATCGCGGTCTTGCCGTCGGCCTGCAGCGCCTCGGCGCTGGCCTGGACCGATGCGGTATCGATGCCGAGATCGGCCATCATTGCGGCATTGCCGAGCGCCACTTTCTGTCCCGAGACCGTGCCAGAAACACCCTTGCCGGTGATTGCATCGAAACCGCTCGCGTCGGCAACCTTCAAGCCGCGTTCGCGGGCGCCTTCGACGATCGCCTCGGCCAGCGGATGCTCGGAGCCTTTTTCCAGCCCGGCGGCGAGCGCCAGCAGCTCGTCCTGTGCCATGCCTTCGACGGCAATGACGTCGGTCAGCCGCGGCCGGCCTTCGGTCAGCGTTCCCGTCTTGTCGACGATCAGCGTGTCGACCGAGGCAAAGCGCTCGAGCGCCGCCGCTTCCTTGATCAGCACGCCGGCATGCGCGCCGCGCCCGGTGGCGGTCATGATCGACATTGGCGTCGCAAGGCCGAGCGCACACGGACAGGCGATAATCAGCACCGAGACCGCCGAGACGATGGCAAAGACCAGGCTGGGTTCCGGTCCGACGATCGCCCAGGCGATAAACGCAATGATGGCAACCAGCACGACGGCCGGGACGAAGTAGAACGAGACGCGGTCGGCCAGCCCCTGGATCGGCGCGCGCGAACGCTGCGCCTTGGCGACCAGCTCGACGATACGCGCCAGCGTCGTTTCGGCGCCGATCTTTTCGGCGCGCATGACCAGCGAGCCGTTCTTGTTGAGCGTACCGCCGGTGAGGTTGTCGCCTTCGGTCTTTTCGACCGGCAGCGGCTCGCCCGTGATCATCGATTCGTCGATGGAAGAACGCCCTTCGAGCACAATGCCGTCGACCGGCACGGCATCGCCAGGCCGGACACGCAAGCGGTCGCCGGCCTTGACGGTTTCGAGCGGCACGTCGTTTTCGGAACCGTCCGCGCCGATCAGCCGCGCCGTCTTCGGCGCGAGGTCTAGCAGCGCGCGGATGGCCGAGCCGGTTTTCTCCCGCGCCTGCAATTCCAGCACCTGGCCGAGGAACACCAGCGCAACGATCACCGCCGCCGCCTCGAAATAGACCGGCACGGTGCCGTCATGGCCGCGGAACTGGTGCGGAAAGAGGCCTGGAAACAGTGTGGCGACGACGCTGTAGAGATAGGCTGCACCGACGCCGAGCGAAATCAGAGTCCACATATTGGGGCTGCGATTGAGGATCGAATCCCAGCCGCGGTGGAAGAACGGGAATGCCGCCCACAGCACCACGGGGCTGGCCAGCGCCAGTTCCAGCCAGACCTTCGCACGGTCATCGATGAAGGCCTGGAACGTCAGGCCGAGCATCGGCGCCATGGCGATGACCAGCAACGGCACTGACAGCACCGCGCTCACCCAGAAGCGCCTGGTGAAGTCGACCAGTTCGGGGTTCGGTCCCTCGTCGCCGGTCGGCACCCCCATCGGCTCCAGCGCCATGCCGCAGATCGGGCAGGAGCCGGGCTTGTCGCGGATGATTTCGGGATGCATCGGGCAGGTGTATTGGGTGCCCTTCGGCATCGCCTGCGGCGCCGGTCTGTCGCCGAGATACTTTGCCGGCTCGGCCTCGAACTTCGCTTGGCAGCCGGCCGAGCAGAAATAGAAGCCCCGGCCCTCGTGCCGCAAAAAGTGCCTGGCCGTCGCACGGTCGACGCTCATGCCGCAGACGGGATCGGTTGCGGTCAGGTATTTTTCGGGATCAGCGACGAATTTCGCGCGGCAGCTTTCGCTGCAGAAATGATAGCGGTGGCCGCCATGCTCGGCCGTCGGCTTGCCGGCGGCCGGATCGACGCTCATGGCGCAGACCGGATCGCGGACGACGGCGTCCGCGACGGCCGAGGCACCCTTTGCCGAGCAGCAACTGCCATGGGCGTGATGATGGTGGTCGGAATGCGTCATGGCGAAAGCCCCCTGAATTTCGATGTTGCGGCGGAGGTAGTGCTTCCAGTAACTGGAAGGTCAAGGGCTGTTTTCGATTTTTCGTGGGCCAAGCCCAAACTGGACCGGCCGCGGGCACGAGACGATCGTCCCGTTCCACGGCCGTGGAGAACGCATCCGTCCGCCCCATACCCAGCGCCGCGAAAACGCGCTATAGACGCCGCCAAAACGGCGAGGCCGAACGGCATTTATGGCAAGAATATCCCTTAAGCTCGAGGAACTGATCGACGGCGAAGCCTTGCGCCGCGAGATGACGGAACTGACCGCGGCCACGGCAGGCGACGGTTCCGGCAAGGCCGCGCGCAGCGGCGTTCTCAAGCTGCTCAAAGGCCGGCTCGCCGACGGCCGCGCGGTCGCCGAACGCATGCTGATGGACGATGGCAGCGGCACCGCCTGCGCCGCCCGGCTGTCGCATCTGATGGATGAGATCATCCGCGCGCTCTACGATTTCGCCGCCACCCATGTCTATCGCGTCAAAAACCCGTCATCGGCCGAGCGCATGGCGGTCGTCGCCGTCGGCGGCTATGGCCGCGGCACGCTGGCGCCGGGGTCCGACATCGACCTGCTGTTCCTGCTGCCCTACAAGCAGACGCCATGGGGCGAGCAGATCGTCGAGTACATGCTCTACATGCTGTGGGACCTGGGCCTGAAGGTCGGCCACGCCACCCGCAACATCGACGAGTGCCTCAGGCTGTCGCGCACCGACATCACCATCCGCACCTCGATCCTGGAAGCGCGCTTCCTGTGGGGCGAGCAAAAACTCTATGACGAGCTTTTGCAGCGCTTCGACCACGAGGTGGTGCGCACCACCGGCCCTGAATATGTCCAGGCCAAGCTTGCCGAACGCGACGAGCGTCACGCCAAGGCCGGCGAGAGCCGCTATCTGGTCGAGCCCAACGTCAAGGACGGCAAGGGCGGCCTGCGCGACCTGCAGACGCTGTTCTGGATCGCCAAATATTTCTACCGGGTGCGCACCGGCGAGGAACTGGTCGACAAGGGCGTCTTTACCGACGCCGAATACCGGGAATTCCAGAAGGCCGAGGACTTCCTGTGGGCGGTGCGCTGCCACATGCATTTCCTCACCGGCAAGGCCGAGGAGCGGCTGCATTTCGACATCCAGCGCGACATCGCCGAGCGGCTCGGCTACACCACCCATCCCGGCCTGTCGGCGGTCGAACGCTTCATGAAGCACTACTTCCTCGTCGCCAAGGATGTCGGCGACCTGACCCGCATCTTCTGCGCCGCGCTCGAGGAGGAGCAGGCCAAGCATGTGCCGGGTTTCAACCGCATCTTTCTCACCTTCTCGCGCCGCAAGCGCAAGCTCGCCGGCACGGCCGATTTCATCGTCGACAACCACCGCATCAATATTGCCGACGACGAGGTGTTCGAGCGCGATCCGGTCAACCTGCTCAGGCTGTTCTGGTTTGCCGACAAGCACGGCCTGGAATTCCACCCCGATGCGCTGAAGCTTTTGACCCGCTCTCTCGGCCTCGTCGGCAAGGCGCTCAGGCGCGACGAGGAGGCCAACCGGCTGTTCCTCGACATCTTGACCTCGGACCGCAATGCCGAGCTCAATCTGCGGCGCATGAACGAGGCTGGACTGCTTGCTAAGCTGATCCCGGACTTCGGCAAGATCGTCGCCATGATGCAGTTCTCGATGTACCACCACTACACCGTTGACGAGCATTTGATCCGCTGCATCGGCGTGCTGGCCGAGATCGAGCGCGGCGACGGCGAAAAGGTCCATCCGCTTTCCCACGCGCTGATGCCGGGGCTGAAGAAGAGCCGCGAGGCGCTCTATGTCGCCGTGCTGCTGCACGACATCGCCAAGGGCAGGCCGGAGGACCATTCGCAAGCCGGCGCCAGGATCGCGCGGCGCATCTGCCCGCATATGGGGCTCTCGCCGGCCGACACCGAAACGGTCGCCTGGCTGGTCGAGAACCACCTCGTCATGTCGATGACCGCGCAGACCCGCGATCTCAACGACCGCAAGACGATCGAGGATTTTGCCGCCATCGTGCAGTCGGTCGAACGGCTGAAGATGCTTTTGGTGCTTACCGTCTGCGATATCCGTGGCGTCGGGCCTGGTGTCTGGAACGGCTGGAAAGGCCAGTTGCTGCGTACGCTCTACTACGAGACCGAGCTTTTGTTGACCGGCGGGTTTTCGGAGGTGTCGCGCGCCAAGCGGACGGCGGCGGCGCGCGAGCAACTGGCCGAGGCGCTTGCCGACTGGCCGGAAAAGGCCCGCAAGCGTTATGTCGGCCAGCACTACGAGAACTATCTGCTGGCGGTCGATCTTCCCGACCAGTTGCGCCATGCCGAATTCATCCGCGAGGCCGATCACGCCGGCAAGAAGCTGGCCACCATGGTCAAGACTCACCAGTTCGAGGCGGTGACCGAGATCACGGTGCTGGCGCAGGACCATCCGCGCCTGCTTTCGGTGATTGCTGGCGCCTGTGCTGCGGCCGGCGGCAACATCGTCGACGCGCAGATCTTCACGACCTCGGATGGTCGGGCGCTCGACACTATCCTGATCTCGAGGGAGTTCGACCGCGACGAGGACGAGCGCCGCCGCGCCGAGCGCGTCGGCCGGCTGATCGAGGACGTGCTGTCGGGCAAGAGCTGGCTGCCCGAAATGATCGAAAAGCGCACCAAGCCACGGCGCGGCGCCAAGGTTTTCCGCATCCCGCCGCGCGCCGAAATCCGCAACGCGCTGTCGAACCGGTTCTCGGTGGTCGAGGTCGAGGGGCTGGACAGGCCGGGCCTTCTGTCGGAGATCACCGGCATGCTGTCGGACCTGTCGCTCGACATCGCCTCGGCCCACATCACCACTTTCGGCGAAAAGGTCATCGACACGTTCTATGTCACCGATCTCACTGGCCAGAAGATCGACAGCCCGTCGCGCACCGCGACCATCCGCAACAGGCTGATCGCGGTGCTCGAGGGCACGGCGTCCGAGCGCGGCAAGACCAAAACGGCCGCCGAGTGACTGTTACCTTCCATTTGCCCCAATCGCACAGGCAGTCTTCAAGCGCATGAGCCTTGTCAAGAAATTCGCCACGGTCGCTTCCGGCACGCTGATGAGCCGGGCCCTCGGTTTCGGCCGCGAGATGCTGATGGCTGCCGCACTCGGCACCGGGCCGATCGCCGACGCCTTCAACGCAGCCTTCCAGTTCCCCAACACCTTTCGCCGGCTGTTCGCCGAAGGCGCCTTCAACGCCGCCTTCGTGCCGCTGTTCGCCAAGGAGATCGAGACGCACGGCACCGACGGCGCCAAGCGCTTTTCCGAAGAGGTGTTCGGCGTCTTGTTCACCGCGCTTCTGGCGCTGACCATCGCCATGGAACTGGCGATGCCGCTGATCGTGCGCTACCTGGTGGCGCCGGGCTTTGCCGACACGCCGGGAAAATTCGAAACGACGGTGGCGCTGGCGACCGTCATGTTCCCCTACCTGATCTGCATGTCACTCGGCGCCATGATGGCCGGCATGCTGAATTCGCTGCGCCGCTATTTCGCCGCCGCAGTGGCGCCGGTGTTCCTCAACGTCATCCTCATCGCCGTGCTCGCCTATGCCTGGTACAAGGGTTCGGACGCCCGCACCGTTGGTTTCGGCCTGGCCTGGGGCGTGCTGGCGGCCGGCTTGGTGCAGCTGGCGATCGTCTGGGCGGCGGTGCGCCATGCCGGCATTTCGATCGGCTTCCGGCGGCCGAAGATGACGCCGAACGTCAAGCGGCTGCTGATCCTGGCGCTGCCGGCGGCGATCACTGGCGGCATCACCCAGATCAACCAGCTGATCGGCACGGCGATCGCGTCGGCGCAGGACAGCGCCGTGTCGTCGCTGGCCTATGCCGACCGCGTTTACCAGCTGCCGTTGGGCGTCGTCGGCGTCGCCGTCGCCATCGTGCTTTTGCCGGAACTGTCGCGGGCGCTGAAATCGGGCAATCTGGTCGAGGCGGCCAATCTGCAGAACCGCTCGGTCGAGTTTACCCTTTTCATGACCTTGCCGGCGGCGGCCGCCTTGCTGGTCATGTCCGAGCCGATCGTGCGGCTGGTCTATGAGCGCGGCGCCTTTGCCGCCAACAATTCGACGCCGACGGTCGCGGCAATCCTGGCGATCTTCGGCCTCGGCCTGCCGGCCTTCGTGCTGATCAAGGCCTTCACCCCAGGTTATTTCGCCCGCGAGGACACGCGCACGCCGATGATTTTCGCCGCCATCTCGGTGGCGGTTAACATTACCACGGCGCTGACGCTGTTTCCGACCATGGGCGCGCCCGGCATTGCCGTTGCCTCCGCCGTCGCCGGCTGGGTCAATGCGGCGATGCTGCTCGCCGTGCTGATCCGGCGCGGCCATTGGGGCCGCGACGTGCCGCTCATGAAACGCATCCCGCGGCTGGTGCTGTCGGCGGCGGTTATGGCCGCCGCGCTCTATTTTGCCGAGCACTGGTTCGCCGCAAGGCTGGCTTCCGGCTCGCCTCTGGTGATCAAGGCGGTAACCCTGCTTGCGCTCGTCGCCGGCGGGGCGCTGCTCTACTTCGTCACCGCCTTCGCCATCGGCGGCGCAGATTTCGGCATGATCCGCCGCAATATCGGCCGGAAGGGATCCCAGCCGGTCAAGGAGCAATCTCCCGATTCATGAGGCGGAAAATTCGTCAGCGCCAATTTTGTTCTTGCTTTGTGCCGGCAGCTATGCTATTAATCTCAGTATGGTGCTAATTGGCTCCAGTGACCCGCCCGCCGAGGCGGGTTTTTGTTTCTGGTCGGCGCCATCCCCTCAAACAGCCTTCTGTTCGGCCGAAGCCAAAGCCCCGCGCTCTGGCCAACGCCCCTCTTGATCGTCTCCTCGCTCTCGTCCATAAGCGCGCCGTCGCAAGACTTTCGCCGCGCGCGAAACGGCCCTCCACAAGCCAGGGAAACACCATGACCGATCAGCCCCCCTTCAAGCCGCTCGTTTTTTCCGGCGTCCAGCCAACCGGCAATCTGCATCTCGGCAATTATCTCGGCGCCATCAAGAAATTCGTCGCCCTGCAGGACACCTCCGACTGCATCTATTGCGTCGTCGACCTGCATTCGCTGACCGCACAGCTCGTCCATGAGGATCTTCAGGACCAGACGCGTTCGATCACCGCGGCGTTTCTCGCCTCGGGCATCGACCCGACCAAGCACATCGTCTTCAACCAGTCGCGGGTGATGCAGCACGCCGAGCTTGCCTGGATCTTCAACTGCGTGGCGCGCATCGGTTGGATGAACCGCATGACGCAGTTCAAGGACAAGGCCGGCAAGGACCGCGAGAACGCCTCGCTCGGCCTGCTCGCCTATCCCTCCCTGATGGCCGCCGACATCCTCGTCTACCGCGCCACCCACGTGCCGGTCGGCGACGACCAGAAGCAGCATCTGGAGCTGACCCGCGACATCGCGCAGAAATTCAACAACGACTTTTCGGACCGGATCGCAGCGCTTGGCGTCGGCGTCGAGATGCAGGTCGGCGAGGAAACGGTGAACGGCTATTTCCCGCTGACCGAGCCGGTCATCGGCGGCCCAGCGGCGCGCATCATGTCGCTGCGCGACGGTTCGAAGAAGATGTCGAAGTCGGACCCGTCGGACCTGTCGCGCATCAATCTGACCGACGATGCCGATGCCATTTCGAAGAAGATCCGCAAGGCCAAGACCGACCCGGAGGCTTTGCCCGGCGAACTGGACGGGCTTGCCGGCCGGCCGGAAGCGGAAAACCTCGTCGGCATCTATGCCGGCCTCGCCGAAATATCGAAAGAGGCGGTGCTGAAGGAATATGGCGGCCAGCAGTTTTCGGTGTTCAAGCCGGCACTGGCCGACCTTGCGGTGGAAAAGCTGGCGCCGATCGCCGGCGAGATGCGCCGCATCTCCGGCGACCGCGCCTATGTCGACGCGGTGCTGCGGGATGGCGGCGAGCGTGCCGGCACATTGGCCGAAACGACGATGAAGACCGTGCGCGACATTATTGGCCTGCTGCAGGGCTGAGCTGCACCAATATCGCCACAGCCGCCGGTCGCTTGCGGGCGGGCTGTGGCGGTGGCAGATTGCGACCGAAACCATCGAACAGGGTGAATATGGTCTCCAAACGCCTCAGCCGCGAAGCCGGTCATCGCCGCAAGTTCCTGGCGATCATCGACGACACGCCGGAATGCGAGCGCGCCGTCGCCTACGCCTCGAAGCGGGCGCAAAGCACGGGCGGCGTGCTGGTGCTGCTCTATGTCATCGAGCCGGATGATTTCCAGCACTGGCTCGGCGTCGAGAAGATCATGCGCGAGGAGGCGAACGCCACGGCGCGCGCGGCACTCGACAGCTACGCCAACAAGGTGCGCCAGAAGCTCGGCATCGAGCCGGAGTTGGTGGTGCGCGAAGGCAAGCCGACCGAAGAGATCCACAAGCTGATCGAGGAAGACCAGGACATCGCCATCCTGGTGCTGGCGGCAGGCGCCGGCAAGGAAGGGCCCGGGCCGCTGGTCGGCGCGGTCGCCGGCAAGGGCGCCGCCTTTCCCATCCCGGTCACGGTGGTGCCGCAGAACCTGTCCGACGAGGAGATCGACAGCCTAGCCTGAGATGTGTCGATATTCAGGTGAGGCCGGCCTGCAAATGGCGGCTTCCTCCGCTTCCGGTGCTCACGTACCCAAAAGTACGCTCCGCTCCGGTTCTCGGAACCCACCCAGTTTGGTCGCTTCGCGCCCGTCTTCGACTCCGGCTCGGCCTGACCTGAATCTCAACACATCTCCAAGCGTTTCAGAGCGCTAGCAAAACATTCCGCCAGCCAGCCGTTCCCCGCGATGCCTTTCGCTTGAATGTCGGGCGGATAAAGCCTAATTAGAATTATTCCAAACTAGCTGCCCGAAACGGGCACGGAGACGGCCATGTTCATCCAGACCGAGTCGACGCCAAACCCGGCGACGCTGAAATTCCTGCCCGGCAAGGAAGTGCTGCAAGAAGGCACTGCCGATTTCCGCGATGCCGACAGCGCCGCGACGGCTTCGCCGCTGGCTGGCCGGCTGTTCGAGATCCCCGGCGTCACCGGCGTCTTCTTCGGCTATGATTTCATCACCGTGACCAAGGACGGCCCCGACTGGCAGCATCTGAAGCCGGCTATCCTCGGCGCCATCATGGAGCATTTCATGTCCGGCGCCCCGGTGATGGCCAAGGCCGGCCCCGCCGCCGAGACCAGCCAGACCGGCGAATTCTACGACAAGGCCGACGAGGAGCTTGTCGTCACCATCAAGGAGCTGCTCGATACGCGGGTGCGCCCGGCGGTGGCCCAGGACGGCGGCGACATCACTTTCCGCGGCTTCGAGAACGGCACCGTGTTCCTGCACATGAAAGGCGCCTGCGCCGGCTGCCCGTCCTCGACGGCGACGCTGAAGCACGGTATCCAGAACCTGCTCCGGCACTTTGTGCCGGAAGTGCAGCATGTCGAACAGGTCTCCTGACGCACCGTTCCATCGTCAACGTCGATAGACAACAAAAAACCGGGCCAAAGTGCCCGGTTTTCTGTTTGCGACGTCTGTGTTGTTGCCTAGACGGTCCGCGTATAAGGGTTTTATATCACAATGACCTTGGCGCCGACCGAGGTGCGGTCGTAGAGGTCGATAATGTCCTGGTTCATCAGCCGGATGCAGCCCGACGACATCGCCTTGCCGATCGAATTCCATTCCGGGCTGCCATGCAGGCGGTAGCCCATGTCGCCGCCCTTGTTGAACAGGTACATGGCGCGCGCGCCGAGCGGGTTCTTCAACCCCGGCTCCATGCCGCCGGCAAACTTGGCCAGCTCCGGTTGCCGCCTGATCATCTGCGAAGGCGGTGTCCAGGTCGGCCATTCGCGCTTCAGCGCGATATGGGCGGTGCCGTGCCATTCGAAACCCTCACGGCCGACGCCGATGCCGTAGCGCATCGCCTCGCCGTTGCCCATGACGAAATAGAGGAACTTGTTCTGCGTATCGACGATAATGGTGCCCGGCTTTTCCTTGGTGTCGTAGTCGACGATCTGCCGGCGGTATTTGAACGGCACCTTTTCGATCGGAACGCGCGGCAGATGATAGCCGGCGTCGGTTACCGCGCCATAGTTGTTGGTGAAGATCTGCGAGCCGATGGTGCTGCAACCGGCGACAGCCGTCGACAGCGCCAGGGCCGCGACGATTGCAAGTGACTTCATGCGCATGAAAAGGTCCGATGCCTGCCCAAACAACAGCGGCTCGAGTCGGCCGCTTTTTTCATCTTCATTCATGCTGGCATTTGCTTTGCTTGCCAAGCGGGCGATGCCTATATCCTTGGCCTCGCGTGTTGGTAAACCTGCGACTATGGCATTTCGGCAACAGCCCCAGCAGGATTATGCTGCAAAATCAATGGGACAAGAACAACAACCGGAAGACGAGGAAATCACCATGAATGTCGGTGACGCTGCCCAGCGCTCAAAAGTTTAGGAACCTGCGCCGTTCGAGAGCAAGCGTTCCCCAGCCTTCGACACGCCGCAAGGCAGGGGCGGCGGTCACGATCCCGGCGGGCGGTACCGGATCGACTTGGCTTTCCCAAGCGCGTCCATCGTCTCTTCGACACTTAACAAGACGGTGGTCTCGTAAGAGCTGAGCGCGCCTCCCGCACCGATGGCGAGCATGACGGATGCCATGGACACATTGTCCGGCGCCTCCCATAGGTTCCAGCCATCGTATTCTCCGAAGGCATACCAGAACCCGTGCAGCTTTCCGCCGACCGACTCGATGTAAGAACGGGCAGCCTCGCGTCTATCCTCGGGATTATCCATCAAGCGCGCCCAGGTTTCGGGCCTGTAGCTGAATCGCGTAAGATACATCGGCATGGTTCGTCTCCTCCCAGAGCTGCCCCCACGAGGATAGTTAAGCGCCGCAATCCGGGAGAAGGCGAGTCGTTTCCGAGGCGTAGTACCGCTGGCTTAGTTGCGGGGCCGCTAATAGACCTGTTTCAATTGCCTTTCCCAAGGGGAGTAAGGTCAATGGCCGCATATCTCATTGCTGATGTCGACATAACCGACGCCGCCGTTTTCGAGGAATACCGCCGGGACGTGCCGGCAACCGAAGCCCGCTACGGGGGCAGATACATAGCTCGCGGCGGAGCCACCAAAGTTCTGGAAGGTGATTGGGAACCTCATCGCCTCGTCATTGTCGAATTCCCAGACATGGCTTCCCTCCTAGCATGGTACGACTCTCCGGAATACGGCCGCCTCAAAGCCATCCGCGAACGCTGCGCAAAGACGAGGATTATTGCACTGGAGGGCATGATGCCGGTTAGTTAGAGGGCCGGGTCGATGACAATGGTAAATCTGAGTTGCCATATCTGGTGCGGTCCGGCGACAGGACAGGATATGAATCAGCAAGCTTCAAACTTGCGGGCGGGAAATGACGGCCAATGATGGGGGGATGACGCCGGCAGCACTCATTGAACGAGACCTACATATCAATATGGCCCCACACCGGATCGGCAGACCTAGGGTTGTGTCATGGCGTTGAAAATGCCGGCGCCAACTATCGCACATAAGACTGCGGCCCCAAGCCCTCCCACAATGATGCACCACCAGGCGCGGCCATTTCCCCGAAGCACGGGATTCATTTTTATCATCCGTCGCGCCAGAAGCCCCTGGTAGAGTGCATAAGAAGACCCGAAACCGGCGAGCCAAATGACGGAAAATACGACGCCCCGCGTGAGCATCCTATTGAGCCTAGTCTGCTCGACCGTCAAACTTGCATTCTCAGTAACCATGCTTCGCCACCTTTTTGATTACGCTGCGACCACTATCGGGCATGCAGCGGTGAATATTAGATCAACCGCGACGCCTCGCGAAAACATAGCTCCCCTCGCTAGTAGGAACCGCATTCATAACGCGAGCAGCCCGCCTTGTGGAAGGGCGGGCCTTGTAGCGCCCGCTCCACAGTATTTTGCAGATAGGTTCGTCAGCCCGGTAATCGCCCCCAAAAAGGCGATTATGTACACGTTGATGGGCAAGCTGGCGCACATGCCGCTCGCCCCAAAACCAAAGCCGAAAGGCAAGGAGGCCCGTTAGGCAATGGATGAGTCACAATGAGCGTCGTCAGCGGTGTGGTGCTTTGTACATCTATTGCTGAAGATTGTTCGAGCCCGAACGGTCAGCTCGTTCTTTTTGGGCGCATACAGGAATGGCTGGCGGAGCGCGCCGGCCCCTTCCAACAACTTAACAGCGTCGAGGCTAGCTTCGGCGGCAGCAAGCATCCGCAAATGTTTGTAGCTGGCGGCGGCTTCAACCATTTCTCCGAAGACGACTTTGCGGCCTACGTGATGTCGCTGCCTTGGCAAAACCCAGAAAACGTTGTGTTGGTGATCGACCCCGAAGAGGGGGCTACCCGCGTCTTCAGACCTTCCTGTTTGTAAAGTACATAATCGCCCCAAAAAACCGCGTTCAAACCGTGAACAAAATCTGGCATGGTGCGGTCATGCCGATCATCTCACCTCTACCCCTCAACCCGCTTATCGACGGTCGCCAGTCGGAGCGTGCCATGCTGGTCAGGCGTGGCGTCCAGCGGCTGCTCAAGCAGATGGACGCGCATGTCTTGCCCGAACTGTCGCTGGCGACCGGGCGCCGCGCCGATCTCGTGGCACTGACCCGCCAGGGCGACATCTGGATCATCGAGATCAAATCCTCGGTCGAGGATTTCAGGGTCGACCGCAAATGGCCGGACTACCGCCTGCATTCCGACCGCTTCTTCTTCGCCACGCATCCCGGCGTGCCCCAGGAAATCTTTCCGGAGGAATGCGGCTTCATTCTCTCGGACGGCTATGGTGCTGAGATTCTGCGCGATGCGCCCGAACACCGGATGGCGGCGGCGACGCGCAAGGCGCTGATGTTGAGGATCGCCCGCGCCGGTGCTGCGCGGTTGCTGGCGGCCGAGCTTGCCGGCGTGTCGGTGCCGGCGCTGGAGGGTGAGAGCGAGTAGGCTTTGCACTCCGCGTAATTGTAGATGCGGCGCTGCCCCTCATCCGGCTGCCGCCACCTTCTCCCCGTAAGTGACGGGGAGAAGGGAGCAAACCAGAGAGAAGCTATTCCATGATGCGGTAGGGCTCCATCTCCTTGACCCATTGGCGCGCGCGTCGATCTTGGCGAACATGGCCGCCTCACTCGTCCCAGGCTTGCACCACAGTCTGCCGCGCGATCAGGCCGTTCTTCAGCTCCAGCATCGCCGCGCAGAACACCTTGGTCCCGTCCGGATAAGCGCAGGCCTGGGTGAAGGCGAGATTGTTGCCGTCGGCGATGGTGGTGTCGACCTTGTGGGTCATCGCCCGGCTGCAGATGTCGTCCCAGAACGTAGTGATCGCAGCGCGCCCGCGGATTTCGCGAGGCTTGCTCGGCGGGTTGTTGCGGTCGATCACCCGCACCAATGCATCGTCGGCATAGAAGCTCGCCAGCAATTTTCCGTCACGGCCCTCGATCGCCTTCTTGATCGCAGCGCCGTCTATCGTCTGTGTCTTGGTCAGCATTTTACCCTCCACAGGCCCTTCTTCTCGATCGGGCGGTTTATTTGATCAGGCGCTGCCCGGCGCTCGCCGTCGGGCAGCGATCTTTCACTGCGACTTTGCCTTGACGGCCGCAAACACCTCGTCGGACTGCTTCTTGAAGGTGGCGAGATCGACTTGGCTGCCGTTGAGCATCGTCGACCAGTGGCGCACGATCGCCGCCATCGCCACCGCCTCCTTGATCTCCTCATCGCTGGCGCCATTGAGCTTGGCCGCCTGCGTGTGGAAATAGATGCAGTATTGGCATGGGATCTGCGAGGCGACGGCGAGGCCCATCAATTCCTTGGTCTTGCCGTCGAGCGCGGTGTTCGGGTTGAGCTGTACGCCCTTGATCTCGGCCCAGCCGCCGGCAACGGCGACATCCGGCAGCGTCTTGAACATGTCCGGCACCGAGCCAAGCGTGGCCTGGATGTCCTTGTAGGCGGCCGTCGCCGAGGCGTCCTCGGCCTTGGCAGGAACTATCGCCAGCAGCGCGCCAACGCCTGCCGCCAGCAGCAGCGATTTGAGTGTCGACTTCAGCATTTTATTTCTCCCTTCGCAGGGCCTTTCCCGGCGATATCCGCCTGGCCTGCATGGGACGAAGTGATAGCGCTTACGCATGCCCGGCCGCTTCGCCCGAAAGCGCCATGGCGCCTATGGCCCGTGCGGGCCAGCGTGCCGGGCCGAGAACGCCGCCGCCGCCGCCCGCGACGGCAGGTCCAGCTTGAGCAGAATGTTGGCGACGTGACGCTTGACCGTGTGTTCGCTCAGCCCGAGTTCGGCGGCGATCGCGGCATTGCTCTTGCCATCGGCGATCAGGTTCACCACCTCGCTTTCGCGCGCCGTCAACGCGGCAGGCTCGGTCGCCTTGGCCTTTGGGCGGCAGGCAGGCTCCAGATGCTGTTCCGAGGTCGCCTGCACCAGCGCAAGCGGTTCATCCAGCTCGTCAAGCGCGATGCGCCCGGCGTCGTTGAAATGAAGGCCTGAACCGGCGGCAAGTTCGGCGACCAGCCGCGACGCAAGGATGTCGCCGCGCCCGGCATGCGTGGCGAGCTGCATCGTCACGCGCGCCGTCAATCCCGTCGGCGGTCCGCGCAACTCGACCTCGCCGACATGCACGCCCTGCGCGCTGGCGACGCCGATTTCCTGCGCCGCATCGCGCAGCGCCGCCGCGCAGCGTACGGCCCGCGCTGGGCCGTCGAAGCGCGCCATCATCAGCTCGCCATGCGTGCCGGCCGGGCGGCCGCCATGGCGTCCGACCAGCAGGCGCCATGTTTCCTGAAAGCGCTGGCTGCGCTCGCTCCACATGCGGTCGCCAAGCCGCGCCGTGTCGTAGATCCGGGTGACCAGCAGTGCCGCTAGCACGCGTTCCACCTCGGCTACCGCTCGCGCTCCGGTCAGGAACTCCTCGATCACATCGGCCACCCGGTCGACATCGCCGGTCCAGATCGGGTGGTCGCGCCCGGGCACCTCGACCAGCCGCGAATTCGGGATCTTCCTTGCCAGGAAGCGGCTGGCCTCCGGGTCGACGCGTGCGTCGTTGCGGCGATGGATCAGCAGTGTCGGTGCGCTGATCGCTTCCAGTACGCCGCGCACGTCGATCGCCGCATTCATGTGGGCCAGGGCGATTGCCGCCGTCGGGCTCGCCGACAGCCGCTCGAAGCGCGCCCACCATGTGGCGAAACGCGGATCGTCGACGCGTCCGGGCGCGAAATGCGGCAGGGTGGCGCCGGTGCCCCATGCGGTCTCCGCCGTCGCGATGAAGGCCTCCAGGCGCTCCGGCGGCATCACCCATTTGTGGAAATGCGCATAGCCGCCATAAAGCGCCAGCGCCCGCGTCCGCTCGGGGTAGGTGGCGGCGAACAGCATTGCCATCGGCGCGCCTTCCGAAGCGCCGAGCAAGGCGGCGCGGCCGCTGCCGGTCGCGTCCATCACCGCGCGCACATCGTCCATACGGGTTTCGAGGCTGGGCAGGTGGTGGACATCGACGCGGTCGGACAGACCGGTGCCGCGCTTGTCGAACAGGATCAGCCGTGAGAACGCGGAAAGCCGCCTCAACAGCCGGGTGTAGCCTTCGTCTTCCCAGTGCAGGTCGAGATTGGAAATGAAACCCGGCACGAAGACGAGATCGAGCGATCCCTGGCCGACCACCTGATAGGCGATCCGCACGTCGCCGCTAAGCGCGTATCGAGTTTCGATCGGCCTCACGAGTTGTCCGCCCGACCCGACGATTTCTTATCGCCGGATCATAGCAGAGCCGCGCAGCTTGCGGCAGATGAAACTTTAGAGCGAGTGAATGTAGGCCCGCGGCACCTACTTCTGTGACGCGGCGGTCTCGGTGTTCGCTCCGCCGACGCTAAAACCTGCGCCCTCCGGCGCGCCCGGCCGCTTGATGTGTGGCGCAGCCGCGACGACAAGCTCATTGAACCCTTCGCCGCCGCTATCAAGCATCTCGAACAATTGCCGGCGCATCCTCGGTTCCCAGAACTTGTTGATGTGCTCGGCGACGCCGGCAATGCCTTGCTCGCGCGGCTTGGAGTGGAAGAAGGCGGCGATCTGGTTGGCCATGCGAACCAGCTTTTCGCTGGTGCTCATGAGGTGGCCTTCGTCATGCGACATGCTTGGCAACTCCGGAAACCACGCGGTCAGGATGGGTGAAAATATCGAAATCATCGCCGCGCACCAGCGCCACCAGCGTCATGCCGGCATCGTCCGCGGTGCGGATGGCAAGCGCGGTCGGCGCCGAGACGGCAATGATGACGGCCGAGCCGATTGCCGCGGTCTTCTGCACCATCTCGACCGAAACGCGCGACGTGACGACGACCGCACCGCCGGCGCCGTCGATACCGGTCCTGGCCAGTGCGCCGGCCAGCTTGTCCAACGCGTTATGGCGGCCGACATCCTCGCGCGCCATGACGATGCCCTTGCCGGGAAGGTAAAAACCGGCGGCGTGGACGGCACCGGTTTCGGCGTGCAGTGGCTGCAGCTTCGACAAAAGCTTGACCGAGCGGACGATGTCATCGGCCTGAAGTGTAAGTTGCGACGCACCGACCGGGTTTACCGAGCGCATCGCCTCCTCGATCGATTCGATGCCGCACAACCCGCAGCCGACCGGGCCGGCCAGCCGTCTGCGACGCGCCTCGAAACGGGTGTTGGCGCTATCCTTCAGCCGGATCTGGATATCGATGCCGGCGCCGTGGTCCTCGACCTCGATCGCTTCGATTTCGTCCGGCGAGGCAATGATGCCTTCGGTCAGCGAGAAGCCGAGCGCGAAATCCTCGAAATCGGCCGGGCTTGCCATCATCACCGCATGCGTGGTGCCGGCAAAGGAGAATGCCACCGGCGTCTCTTCCGGCACCATCCGGTTGGCGGCCGCGGTGCCGCCCGCGCGGCGCGCGAGGCGGCTGATCTGCGCAATGGCTTTGCGGCGCGCGGTCAAAGACTACTCCGCCGCTTCCAGCTTCGCGATGCGGCGGCTTTGCTTCGCCTGCTCGTCATAGTCGCGCTGCCATTCCGACGGGCCGTTGGATGCACCCACCTGCACCGCGGTCACCTTGTATTCCGGGCAGTTGGTCGCCCAGTCGGAGAAGTCGGTGGTGATGACGTTGGCCTGGGTGTCGGGATGGTGGAAGGTCGTATAGACGACGCCCGGCGACACCCGCTCGGTGATCAGCGCGCGCAGCGTCGTCTCGCCGGAGCGGCTGGTCAGCCGCGCCCAGTCGCCGTCGCGCAGGCCGCGATTTTCGGCGTCGTGCGGATGGATCTCCAGCCGGTCCTCGCTATGCCAGACCACGTTGTCCGTGCGCCGGGTCTGCGCGCCGACATTGTATTGCGACAGGATGCGGCCGGTGGTCAGCAGCAGCGGGAAGCGCGGCCCGGTCCTCTCGTCGGTCGCGACGTATTCAGTGCGGATGAACTTGCCCTTGCCGCGCACGAAGCCGCCGATATGCATGATCGGCGTGCCTTCCGGCGACTTCTCGTTGCAGGGCCACTGCACCGAGCCCACCCGGTCGAGAAGGTCGAAGGAAACGCCGGCGAAACTCGGTGTCGTCTTGGCGATCTCGTCCATGATCTGCGACGGATGCGTGTAGTTCCAGCCGAGGCCGAGCGCCTTGGCGAGCTCCTGCGTCGTTTCCCAGTCGGCATAGCCGCATTTCGGCTCCATCACCTTGCGCACCATGTTGATGCGGCGCTCGGCATTGGTGAAGGTGCCGTCCTTCTCGAGGAAGGTCGAGCCGGGCAGGAACACATGCGCGTAATTGGCCGTCTCGTTGAGGAAGAGGTCGTGCACGACGACGCATTCCATCGCGGCGAGACCCGCCGCGACATGCTTGGTGTCGGGGTCCGACTGCAGGATGTCCTCGCCCTGCACATAGAGCCCCTTGAACGAGCCGTCGACAGCTGCATCCAGCATATTGGGGATGCGCAGGCCGGGCTCGTGGTCGAGCTTGACGCCCCACAGGCTCTCATAGATGGCGCGCACGGCGTCGCCTGAGATGTGGCGATAGCCGGGAAGCTCGTGCGGGAACGAGCCCATGTCGCAGGAGCCCTGCACATTGTTCTGGCCGCGCAGCGGGTTCACGCCGACGCCCGGCCGGCCGATATTGCCGGTCGCCATGGCGAGATTGGCAATGGCGATGACGGTGGTCGAGCCCTGGCTGTGCTCGGTCACGCCGAGGCCGTAATAGATCGCGCCGTTGCCGCCGCGGGCGTAAAGCCGCGCCGCGCCGCGTATGTCGTCGGGATCGACATTGGCGAGCTGGCCGACGACTTCCGGGCTGTTTTCCGGCAGCGCCACGAACGATGCCCAGTCCTGGAACTCGTCCCAGTCGCAGCGCTCGCGGATGAAGGCTTCGTCGAACAGGCCTTCGGTGACGATGACATGGGCAAGTGCGGTCAGCATGGCGACGTTGGTGCCCGGCTTCAGCGGCAGATGGAACTGCGCCTCGACATGGGCCGAGCGCACGATGTCGGTGCGGCGCGGATCGAGCACGATCAGCTTGGCGCCCTGGCGCATGCGCTTTTTCATGCGCGAGGCGAACACCGGATGCGCATCGGTCGGATTGGCGCCGATCAGCAGGATGACGTCCGTCTGCTCGATCGAATCGAAGTCCTGCGTGCCGGCGGAGGTGCCGAAGGTCTGGCCGAGGCCATAGCCGGTCGGCGAATGGCAGACGCGGGCGCACGTGTCGACATTGTTGTTGCGGAAGCCCTGCCGGACCAGTTTCTGGACGAGGTAGGTCTCCTCGTTGGTGCAGCGCGAGGAGGTGATGCCGCCGATCGAGGTGCGGCCGTACTGGTACTGGATGCGGCGGAATTCATTCGCCGTATGGGTGAGCGCCTCTTCCCACGACACTTCGCGCCACGGATCGCTGACCCGCTCGCGGATCATCGGCTTCAGGATACGGTCCTTGTGCGTCGCGTAGCCATAGGCGAAGCGGCCCTTGACGCAGGAGTGGCCGTGGTTGGCCTTGCCTGCCTTGTAGGGCATCATGCGGATGACCTCGTCGCCCTTGACCTCGGCCTTGAACGAGCAGCCGACGCCGCAATAGGCGCAGGTGGTGACGGTTGAGCGCTCGGGCAGGCCTTTGGCCAGCACGGTCTTTTCCCTTAGCGCATCGGTCGGGCAGGCCTGCACGCAGGCCCCGCACGAAACGCATTCGGAATCGACGAACGCCTCGTGCATACCGGCCGAGACCCTGGATTCGAAGCCGCGGCCCTCGATGGTCAGCGCGAACGTGCCCTGCACCTCCTCACAGGCGCGCACGCAGCGCGAGCAGACGATGCACTGCGCCGGATCGTAGGTGAAATAGGGGTTCGATTCATCGCGGGCGATGTAGTCGATGGTCAGCGAGCCATGGCCGGGCGCCACGCCGTTTTCCTGTTTGACGTGGTTGCGGCCGTCCACACCATAGCGGTTCTCGGTCAGACCGACCGTCCTGGCGACCTTGTCGAACTCGCTGGCGCCGGTGCCGGCCTTCTCGCCCCACGCCGCCGGGTGGTCGGAGACGTAGAGTTCCATCACGCCGCGGCGGATGGCGTCTAGCCGGTCGCTCTGCGTATGCACGACCATGCCTTCGCCGACCGGCGTCGTGCACGAGGCCGGCGTGCCGCCGCGACCATCGATCTCGACGAGGCAGACCCGGCAAGAGCCGAACGAGTCCAGCATGTCGGTGGCGCAGAGTTTCGGGATTTCGACGCCCGCTTCCATCGAAGCGCGCATGATAGAGGTCCCCGCCGGCACCGTTACCGACTTGCCGTCAACCGTCAGCGTCACCTGCTGTTCAGCGTCGGAGGCGGGCGTGCCGTAGTCGATTTCCTGGACCAGCGATTTGATGTCGAATGCCGCGTTCATGCCTGTCCGCTCCTATTCCGCTGCTTCGGCGACCGGCGTCGGCCGAAAGTCGTCCGGGAAATGGTTGAGTGCACTCATCACTGGATATGGGGTGAAGCCGCCGAGAGCGCAAAGCGAGCCGAACTTCATCGTGTTGCAAAGGTCGGTGACCAGCGCGATCTGCTTTTCCGGTTCGACGTTCTGGGCGAGCCGGTCCAGCACCTCGACGCCGCGCGTCGAGCCGATGCGGCACGGCGTGCACTTGCCGCAGCTCTCGATGGCGCAGAATTCCATGGCAAAGCGTGCCTGCTTCAGCATGTCGGCGCTGTCGTCGAAAACGACGATGCCGGCATGGCCGATCAGCCCGTCCTTGGCGGCAAACGCCTCGTAGTCGAACGGCGTGTCGAACAGGGCGCGCGGGAAATAGGCGCCGAGCGGGCCACCCACTTGCACCGCCTTGACCGGACGCCCGGTCGCCGTGCCGCCGCCGATGTCGTCGACGATCTCACCCAGCGTCATGCCGAACGCGGCCTCGTAGAGACCGGGATACTTGACGTTGCCGGCAATCTGGATCGGGATGGTGCCGCGCGAACGGCCGATGCCGAAATCCTTGTAGAAGGCGGCGCCCTTGTCCATGATCACCGGCACCGAGGCCAGCGAGATGACGTTGTTGATTACCGTCGGCTTGCCGAACAGGCCCTTGTGCGCCGGCAGCGGCGGCTTGGCCCGCACCTGTCCGCGCTTGCCTTCGAGGCTGTCGAGCAGGGCCGTCTCCTCGCCGCAGACATAGGCGCCGGCGCCGATGCGGACTTCCATGTCGAATGAATTGGCCGAGCCGAGCACATTGACGCCGAGCACGCCGGCCTTGCGGGCGATCTCGACGGCCTTCTGCATCACCGCCACCGCATGCGGGTATTCGGAGCGGATATAGATGAAGCCCTTGGTCGCGCCGGTGGCGATGCCGGCGATCGCCATGCCTTCGATCAGCACGAAGGGGTCGCCTTCCATGATCATGCGGTCGGCGAACGTGCCGGAATCGCCTTCATCTGCATTGCAGACGATGTATTTGCGGTCGGCCGACGTATCGAGCACCGTCTTCCACTTGATGCCGGTCGGGAAGCCGGCGCCGCCACGACCGCGCAGCCCGGACTCGGTCACCTGCTTGACGACGTCGGCCGGCGTCATCGCCACTGCATTCTGCAGGCCCTTCAGTCCGCCATGCGCCTTGTAGTGGTCTAGCGACAGCGGATCGGTGACGCCGCAGCGCGCAAAGGTCAGCCGCGTCTGCCTGGCAAGGAACGGGATCTTGTCCGGTGCGCCCAGCCAGCGCTTGTGGTGGCCGCCGGTGAGGAAGCCGCAGTCGAACAGGCTTTTGACGTCGGAGGGCTTCACCGGCCCGTAGGCGACGCGGCCAGTGGCTGTCGCCACTTCGACCATCGGCTCGAGGAAATAGGCGCCGCGCGAGCCGTTGCGCACGATCTTGGCCTCGATGCCGCGCTCGGCCAATTCCGCCCGAACCGCCTTGGCGACCTTTTCCGCACCCAGCGCCAGCGCGCCGGAATCGCCGGGAATGTAGATACGCGGGATCATGAGCGCACCTCGGCAACGATTTCATTGAGCTTTTCGTCATCGAGCCGCCCGATCACCTCGCCGTCCAGCATCGCCGACGGCGAGCAGGCGCAAAGGCCGAGGCAATAGACCGGCTCCAGCGTCACCGAACCGTCGCGGGTTGTCTCGTGAAAACCGATGCCCAGCAATTGCTTGAGCTTGGCGGCAATCGCATCCGAACCCATCGACTGGCAGGCTTCCGCCTGGCAAAGCTTCAGCACATGCCGGCCGGCCGGCTGGCTGCGATAATCATGATAGAAGGTGACGACGCCATGCACCTCGGCCCTGGAGATGTTCAGCGCCTCGGCGATGACCGGCAGCGCCTCCTGCGGCACATAGCCGAACTCTTCCTGTATGCCGTGCAGGATCGGCAACAGCGGGCCTTCGAGGCTTTTTAGCTCGTGGATGATCGCCGCCGTGCGCGATGCGATCTCGGTACTTGCAGGCTGCATCGTCATGCAGCGCCCTCCCTGGTCGTGGCGGTCTTCCGCTAAGTGCTTAGGAAATCAGAGGAAACCCGCTAAATCAATAAAGCCGATCCGTTGCTCGATAGAAATTTTCTATCGTTGGCGGTCACCAGCATTTTCTAGCCTAGCGACGGGCGCGGAAATCGTCCGCCAGCGCCATTGCCTCGTCCAACAGCGCCGAGACCAGCGGCGTGTGCGGCTCGCGCGGCGCCGCCACCAACCCGACGGTGTGGCTGGCATCCGGCTCGACGATCGGGATAGCCCGGATCGGCTCGGAAAAGCCGAACGTTTCCGCAAGGTTAAGCGGCATGATCGACGACCATTTGCCGGTGCGGATATGCGAAAACAGCACGATCATCGAGTTGGATTCCAATGTCGGCCGCACCTGCACGCCGGCTTCGGCCAGATGCTGGTCGATGATGCGGCGGTTCTGCATGTCCGGCGTCAGCAGGCAGAGCGGCAGCTGGCTGAGTTCCGCCCATGTCACTTTGTCGCGGTCGAAATAGGGGTTCCCGACCGCGGTGATCAGCTGGTAGCGCTCGTCGTATAGCGGCACGCTGGTGACGCGCCCGAGCGGCTCGTTATCGAGATAGGTGATGCCGGCGTCGATGTCGAAATTGCCGAGCAGCGACAGCACCTCGATCGAGGTCCGCGACAGCACCGAAAAGGTGACGCCGGGGTGCTTTGCCCGAAACGGTGTCGTCAATCGCGCCACCATGGCGAGCGCCGTCGGGATCGCCGCGATACGGATGCGCCCCGACAGGCCGTGGCGTGCCGCCCGCATCTCTTCGCGCATGGTCCTGCTGTCGCCGACGATGCGGCGCGCCCAAACCAGCACCTGCTTGCCTTCCGGCGTCAGCCCCTGGAAGCGCGAGCCGCGCAGCACCAGCATCACGCCGAGCTGGCCCTCCAGCTGCTTGATGCCGGCCGAAAGCGTCGGTTGGGTGACGCCGCACACCTCCGCCGCCCGGCCGAAATGTTCTTCCCTGGCAAGTGCTATGAAGAATTCCAGCTTGTCGATCATGCCGTCGGGAGCCTGTCACGGACGCTGTGTCCGATCGTAGCGCGCAACGTCGTGGAAATCGCCTTCGGCCGCAAGCCGCCTCTGTAAATCGTCCGCATCCACATCTTTCAGCCTGCTTACTGTTTCCCGCGATGGAATGCGGCGCTATGTGGATGAGACGGGTCGTGGACTGGACACGACGGGAGACCGAACATGCTGGGCTGGTTCCGCAAGCTTTTGCCGCGCGAAGATCGCTTCTTCGACCTGTTCGAGCGGCATTCCCGCACCGTGGTCGGCGGCGCCGAGGCACTGCAGCAGCTTTTGCAGGGCAACGACATCGACCGCTGGTGTCAGACGATCATCGATCTCGAGGACGAAGCCGACCAGATCACGGCGGAAGTGCTGCTGGCCGTGCGCCGCTCCTTTATCACGCCCTTCGATCGCGGCGACATCAAGGACCTGATCCAGTCGATGGATGATGCCATCGACATGATGCACAAGACCGTCAAGACGGTAAGGCTGTTCGAAAAGAAGGAATTCGACCCGCTGATGCAGGAAATGGGGGGCGTCATCGTCGAGGCCGCCAAGTTGGTGGCCGAGGCGATCCCGCTGCTCGGCAAGGTCGGGGCGCATACGGTGCGCCTCAATGCCATCGCCGAGGAAGTCATGCGCGCCGAAGGCCGGGCCGATGACCTGCACGAGCAAGGCCTGAAGGACCTGTTCAAGCGGCACGGCCGCAGCGACCCGATGGCCTATCTGATCGGCAGCGAGATTTACGGCCAACTGGAAAAGGTGGTCGACCGCTTCGAGGACGTCGCCAACGAAATCAGCGGCATCGTCATCGAGAACGTATAGTGGAAGCCGCAATAGCCTTTCCCGTGCTGGTCGGCCTTGTCGTCGTCGCGCTGTTCTTCGATTTCCTCAACGGCCTGCATGATGCCGCCAACTCGATCGCCACCATCGTCTCCACCCGGGTGCTGCGGCCGCATTATGCGGTGTTCTGGGCGGCTTTCTTCAATTTCATCGCCTTCATGTTCTTCGGTCTTCACGTGGCGGAGACGCTGGGAACCGGCATCATCGACGCCAGCATCGTCACGCCGGCAGTGATCTTCGCAGCACTTGTCGGCGCCATCGTCTGGAATATCGTCACCTGGCTCGTCGGCATCCCGTCCAGCAGCTCGCACGCGCTGATCGGCGGTTTGGTCGGCGCCGGCGTTGCCAAGGCAGGCACCGGCGCCATCGTCTGGGCCGGGTTGGGCAAGACCACGGCGGCCATCGTGCTATCGCCGGCGGCAGGCTTTCTGCTGGCGCTCGTCTTGATCCTCGCGGTCTCCTGGCTGTTCCTGCGGCAGACACCATTCGCCGTCGACAGCACCTTCCGCGTCATGCAGTTCTTTTCCGCCTCGCTCTATTCGCTCGGCCATGGCGGCAACGACGCGCAGAAGACCATGGGCATCATCGCCGTGCTGCTCTATTCGCAAGGCATGCTCGGCGCGCATTTTTACGTGCCGCTGTGGGTCGTCATCACCTGTCAGTCGGCGCTGGCGCTGGGCACGTTGCTCGGCGGCTGGCGTATCGTCCACACAATGGGCTCGAAGATCACCCGGCTGAACCCGATGCAGGGTTTCTGCGCCGAGACCGGCGGAGCGATCACGCTGTTTGCCGCCACCTGGCTCGGTATTCCGGTATCGACTACCCATACGATCACCGGCGCCATCATCGGCGTCGGCGCCGCCCGCCGCGTCTCCGCCGTTCGCTGGGGCATTGCCGGCAACATCGTGGTGGCATGGATCGTCACCCTGCCGGCAACCGCGGCGATCGCGGCTCTCACCTACCTTGCGCTCGGCCTGGCAAGGTGACAGCACCGTAGCACTGCGCGGCAGGCGATGCGCCGTATCTACCTATCCACAAGGTTCAGGATGTTGCCGTCCGGATCCTTGAACCATGCGACCTTCATGCCCTGACCGACATGAACGTCACCCTCCAGCGTCAGGCCTGGCATGTCGTAATGCTCGAAGGTCACGCCCTTCGATTTCAATGCCTCAACGATCTTGCCGAGTTCATCGCCGACCGTCCAGGTCACAGCTGTCGCCTTGTTGGTTCCAGCGAAGTTCGAACGGTAGACGTTGATGCTGGTATCGCCGCTTTTATAGACGATCAGTTCGCCACCTTCATTGTGCACCTCTTTCAGGCCGAGCACCCCTTCGTAGAAAGCCCTGGCCTTGGCCAGGTCCTTCACAGCGAGATTGGCCGTTGCGTTGCTGTTTGCGAGCATGGTTCGTCTCCTTCCCTGGCGGTCATTCCCTGTCCATTGAAATAGGCTGCGTTGACGATTTGGCGACGGCCACTCCCACTGGAAATGCCGTCATATGGTCGCCGCCTCCCTGATACGCTGCTGCAACTGTTGGTCCATTGCTTGGTTCTGTTCCGGAACTGCATTATCTGGAGCGGAAAAGTAGAGGAAAGAACTCATGCCCGCCGCTAATGAAAACGTGACCAAGGAAATCGTTATCGAGCGCCTGAAGACGGTCAATGGGCCGGATTTCACCGGCAATATCGTCGACCTCGGCCTGGTTTCCGAGATTTTCATTGCCGATGCCAAGGTGTTCTTTTCGATCACCGTTCCCGCTGCCCGTGCCCAGGAGATGGAACCGCTGCGTGCGGCGGCCGAGCGCGTCGTCAAGGCGATTCCCGGTGTTGCCGGCGCCGTGGTCGCGCTGACGGCTGAAAAGAAGGGCGGTGGCATGGAGGCGCCGGTTCCGCAAAGACCGGCTCAGAGGCCCGCTCCGCCGGCCGCACCTGCGCGTCCCGCGCCGCAGGCGCCCGCCTCGCACAGCCACGGCAAGCGCGGCGTACCCGGCATCGAGGCGATCATCGCCGTCGCTTCCGGCAAGGGCGGCGTCGGCAAGTCGACCACCGCCGTCAATATCGCCCTTGGGCTTGCCGCCAACGGGCTGCGGGTCGGTGTGCTCGATGCCGATATTTATGGCCCTTCCATGCCGCGTCTGCTCAACATTCGTGGCAGGCCGCAGACCGTCGACGGCAAGATCCTGAAGCCGATGCAGAACTATGGCCTCAAGGTCATGTCGATGGGCTTCCTCGTCGATGAGGAGACGCCGATGATCTGGCGCGGGCCGATGGTGATGTCGGCATTGACGCAGATGCTGCGCGAGGTCGAATGGGGACCGCTTGATGTGCTCGTCGTCGACATGCCGCCCGGCACCGGCGACGCCCAGCTGACCATGGCCCAACAGGTGCCGCTGGCTGGCGCCGTCATTGTCTCGACGCCGCAGGACCTGGCCCTGATCGATGCGCGCAAAGGCCTCAACATGTTCAGAAAGGTCGACGTGCCGCTATTGGGTATAGTCGAAAACATGAGCTATTTTCTCGCCCCCGATACGGGAAAACGCTACGACATCTTCGGCCATGGCGGCGCGCGCCGCGAGGCCGAGCGTCTCGGCGTCACCTTCCTTGGCGAAGTGCCGCTCGAGATGGGCATCCGCGAAAGCTCCGATGCCGGCACGCCGGTGGTGGTCTCGAAACCCGATGGCGCCGAGGCGAAAATCTACCGCGACATCGCCGCCAAGGTCTGGGACCGCGTCAATGAAGAGCGCGGCGCGGCCGAGGCTGCGGTGCCGAGCATCGTATTCGAGTGATACGGATGTCCTCCCCCAAGTGGACCTGAGGGGTAGGGTGGCCGGAAGGGCGGGGTGAGGTCCGTGGCGACGCGCTCCGACTTTTCCGGATGGCGGGCTGACAAACCACGATCCCGTCTAGCGCGGAGGCAGATGTATGTCTTTCGTACCAAAGAGCGGATTCGGATGGCGCGTGCCCCTTGCCTGCTCCCGCGCGTTGTCATATCGATTTGTCATACAAATACGGAGACCACGATGGCAGGCGCCCCCACCCACAAGAAAAAATTTCGCTCGCAGGAGTGGTTCGACAATCCCGACAATCCGGGCATGACGGCACTCTATCTGGAACGTTACCTGAATTACGGGCTGACGCGGGCCGAACTGATGTCCGGCAAGCCGCTGATCGGCATCGCCCAGACCGGCTCGGACCTGTCGCCCTGCAACCGCCATCACATCGAACTGGCCAAGCGCGTGCGCGAAGGCATCGTCTCGGTGGGTGGCATTCCTTTCGAGTTCCCTTGCCACCCGATCCAGGAGACCGGCAAGCGGCCGACTGCTGCACTTGATCGCAACCTTGCCTATCTCAGCCTGGTGGAGGTGCTCTACGGCTATCCGCTCGACGGCGTGGTGCTCACCATCGGCTGCGACAAGACGACGCCGGCCATGCTGATGGCCGCGGCCACCGTCAACATTCCGGCTATCGCGCTTTCGGTCGGCCCGATGCTCAACGGCTGGCACAAGGGCAAGCGCACCGGCTCCGGCACTATCGTCTGGGAATCGCGCCAGCGCCTGTCGGCCGGCGAGATTGGCTATGACGAGTTCATGGATATCGTCGCCTCCTCGGCGCCGTCGACCGGCTATTGCAACACGATGGGCACCGCAACCACGATGAATTCGCTGGCCGAGGCGCTCGGCATGCAATTGCCGGGCTCGGCCGCTATCCCCGCCCCCTATCGCGAACGCGGCCAGATCGCCTACGAGACCGGAAAGCGCATCGTCGACATGGTGCATGAGGATTTGAAGCCCTCCGACATCATGACCCGTAAGGCCTTCGAGAACGCCATCGTCGTCAACTCGGCGATCGGCGGCTCGACCAATGCGCCGATCCACCTCAACGCCATCGCCCGCCATCTCGGCGTACCGCTCGACAATGACGATTGGCAGAAGGTCGGCCTCAACATACCGCTCATCGTCAATCTGCAGCCGACGGGCGAATATCTTGGCGAGGACTATCACCATGCCGGCGGTGTGCCGGCCGTGGTCGCCGAACTGATGAAGGGCGGCCTGCTGCCCTATCCGGAAGCCATGACCGCTAACGGCAAGACCATCGGCGACAATTGCAGCGGCGCCGTCAACGAGAACCTCGACGTCATCCGCACGGTTGCCGAGCCGCTGAAAGCCAATGCCGGCTTCATCAACCTCAAGGGCAATCTGTTCGATTCGGCGATCATGAAGACTAGCGGCATCTCGCCCGAATTCCGCGAGCGCTATCTGTCGAACCCGAAGGACCCCGAAGCGTTCGAGGGCAACGCCATGGTCTTCGACGGTCCCGAGGACTATCACGCCCGCATCGACGACCCGGCACAGGGCATCGACGAGCACACCATCCTGTTCATGCGCGGCGCCGGCCCGATCGGCTATCCCGGCGGCGCCGAAGTCGTCAACATGCAGCCGCCTGCCTATCTGATCAAAAAGGGCATCCACGCGCTGGCCTGCATCGGCGACGGTCGCCAGTCGGGCACGTCGGGCTCGCCATCGATCCTCAACGCCTCGCCGGAAGCCGCCATCGGCGGCGGCCTGGCGCTGCTGAAGACCGGCGACCGCGTCCGCATCGACCTGCGCAAGGGTACCGCCGACATCCTCGTCAGCGACGACGAGATCACGCGGCGCCGCGCCCAGCTGCAAAACAAGGGCGGCTATCACTATCCGAAGCATCAGACGCCCTGGCAGGAAATCCAGCGCGGCATGGTCGACCAGTTTTCCGAAGGCATGGTGCTGAAGCCGGCGGTGAAATACCAGGATGTGGCTCATACGAGCGGCGTACCGAGGGACAATCACTGACCAGGATCCGTCGCATGAGGCGGCCGTCAGGTCGCCAATGTTGTGGTCACCTCATTTCTCCCCGTTAACAGCCCGCTAACGGGGAGAAATGCCCGGCACAGGGTTGGACGCGGTCATTTGTCAAAAGCGATTGCGCCCGCGAGAACGGGAATGCTTGACAAGCGGGCGTGACAAATCCACGATCATCGCAAGGGGTGCATCGCGACGACCCCGTGAGGCGTCAGCCCAACGTTCGCGTCCAAGCTTCTCATTCAAGGAGGTGGACGCCATGCCGTCAACAACCGCTATCACCGTGTCGCAACTGTCCCGTCTGATTGGGCTGCCGGGTGCACCCGCAATCATCGACGTCCGCATCGATGATGACTACAACGACGATCCGCGCCTGCTGCCGGGGTCGGATCGTCGTGATTTCAGGACTGTCTCGAACTGGGCTGCCGACTTCACCGGCAGGCAAGTGACAGTCGTCTGCCAGCAGGGAAAAAAGCTCTCGCAAGGCGTAGTCGCGTGGCTGCGGTACGAGGGCATTGCCGCCGAGTCGCTCGACGGCGGGTTTGAAGCATGGCGCGATGCCAAGGGCCTTCTCGTTTACGCCGACAAGATGCCGCCCGTCGATGCCAAGGGCCGCACCGTTTGGGTAACGCGTACGCGCCCGAAGGTCGACCGCATCGCTTGCCCCTGGCTGATCCGGCGCTTCATCGATCCTCACGCGGTCTTTCTCTTCGTCGAGCCGGCCGAAGTGGCGGCCGTCGCCGATCGCTTTCAGGCCGTGCCTTTCGACATCGAGAACGTGTTCTGGAGCCACCGCGGAGAACGCTGCACTTTCGACACCATGATCGAGGAGTTCGGGCTTAGATCCGAAGCGCTCGATCGCCTGGCCACGATCATACGCGCTGCCGATACTGCCAGCCTCGATCTTGTTCCGCAGGCGGCCGGGTTCCTGGCCGCCTCGCTTGGCCTGTCGCGGATGTTTCGCGACGATCTGGAGCAGCTCGAGGCCGGCATGCTGCTTTACGATGCGTTCTTCCGCTGGTGCCGCGATGCCACCGAGGAGACGCATAACTGGCCGGCGGCCGGCGCAGTCAGTCTCGGCGCAGGCAAACCATCGTGAGCGCCGTCCTTTCGAAAAAGCCGGCGGAGATCCGGGAGCCCGCTGTGCCGAGCTTCCGGGAGGCCGTGAAGGTCTGGGCGAAAATCGGCGTGCTCAGCTTTGGCGGCCCGGCCGGGCAGATCGCGCTCATGCACAAGGAACTGGTCGAGGAACGGCGCTGGATCGGCGAACAGCGCTTCCTGCATGCGTTGAACTACTGCATGCTGCTGCCTGGCCCCGAGGCCCAGCAACTCGCCATCTATATCGGCTGGCTGCTGCACAAGACGGTCGGCGGCCTTGTTGCCGGCATTCTCTTCGTCGTGCCGGGCGCGCTTGTCATGCTCGTCCTCAGCAGCCTCTATGCGCTCTATGGCGATCTACCACTCGTCGCGGCGCTGTTTTTCGGGGTCAAGGCAACGGTGCTCGCCATCGTCATCGAGGCGGTGATCCGGATCGGCAGACGCGCGCTGAAGAACCCCGTCATGGTGTCGATCGCACTCGCCGCCTTCATCGCTATCTACGCGTTGAACGTACCGTTTCCGCTGATCGTCCTGCTTGCCGGCCTGGCAGGCTGGATCGGCAACCGTAGTGCGCCGGCATTTTTTTCAGGGGCATCGCAGGGCAAGGGCGATGTTCCCGACATCAAGGGCGCGGTCGATCTGATGTTCGAGCGCGGTGAACTGACCCACGTCAGGCCGACGCGATGGCATGCGCCGCGCACTTTGGCGATCTGGCTGCCGATCTGGCTGGGGCCTGTTCTGCTGGTCTGGGCTGTCACCGGTCCTGCCAGCGTTTGGACGCAAATCGGTGGCTTCTTCAGTGTCATGGCGGTCGTCACCTTTGGCGGCGCCTACGCCGTGCTTGCCTATGTCGCGCAGGCAGCGGTCGAGTCCTTCGGCTGGCTCGCACCCGGTGAAATGGTCGACGGCCTTGGGCTTGCCGAAACCACGCCCGGCCCGTTGATCCTGGTCTTGCAGTTCGTCGGTTACGTTGCCGCCTTCCGCCACTCCGGCGCGCTTGCTCCGCTGCTCGCCGGCGCGCTTGGGGCATTGCTCACATTGTGGGCGACATTTGCGCCGTGCTTCTTGTGGATATTCCTTGGCGCGCCCTACATCGAAGCGCTGCGCGGCAACAAGGCGCTGTCGGCGGCGCTCGGCGCAATCACCGCCGCCGTCGTCGGCGTCATCATGAATCTCGCTCTATGGTTCGGCTTGCACGTCATCTTCGGCGAAGTGCGCAATGTCGGGCTTGGAATGGACGTGCCGGTGCTTTCATCGATAGACTGGCGCGCGGCGCTGCTTTCCTGTGCCTCGATGATCGCCATTCTGAAGCTGAAGATCGGTATGCTGCCGACGCTCGCCGGATCGGCGCTGGCCGGTGTCTTGTTGCTGGCGGTAAGTGGGTAACGCTCAGCCGCCCATTCTGCCGCGCGGCAGCTTGATCATATCGCCGAAGCGGGCGCGCAATTTGTCGTCGACCGGCTTCGGCACATGGCGCGGGAAGCGTTCGGCAAGCACGCGTTTCTTCTCGATGATCGCCCGCTGCAGGATATCGGGCCTGCCTTTCTCATTCCATTCCTTCGGCGAAAAGCGGTCGCCGACGGCCGGATAGAAATATTCGGTCTGCATCAGCCGCAGCGTCTGCTCGTTGCCGAGATAATGGCCCGGGCCCTTCAGGCAGACATCGGCAATGGTGTCGATCGACAGCGATTCGTCCGTCACTTCGATGCCGCGCACGCAGCGCAGGCAGTGGCCGAGCATGTCGTTGTCGATGATCAGGCTCTCAAGGCAAAAGCCGAGCAGCGAGGCGTGCATGCCGGCCGATTCATAGACCAGGTTGAGGCCGGCAAGACCGGCCATCACGTCGGTTATGCCCTTTTCGTAGCCGGACTGAATGTCAGGCAGTTTCGAATCTGTCATGCCGGCGGCCGAACCGCCCGGCAGGTCGTAAAATTGCGCCATCTGCGCGCAGGCCGCGGTCAGCACCGCCTGCTCGGCCGAACCGCCCGACATGGCGCCGGTCCGGAGATCCGAGACAAACGGCCAGGTACCGAAAATCGCCGGATGGCCTGGCTTGATGGCGTTGACATAGATGAGGCCGACGAGCACTTCGGCGACCGCCTGCACGACGGCGCCGGCAATCGCCGCCGGTGCCGTCGCACCCGCCTGGCCTGCCGACAGCAGCAGGATCGGGATGCCGCCCTCGACGCAGGCCTCGAGCACGCCACAGGCGTCCTCGGCGAACTTCATCGGCGGCACGACGAAGCAGTTGGAATTGGAGACGAAAGGCCGCGCGCGAAAATTCTCTTCGCCGCCCGCGATCGCATAGAGCATGTCGAGCGCCGGCTTGACGTTCTCACGCACGGTAAACGAGGTGCCGACATGCTTCGACGTGCCCATGACGCAGGCGTAGAGCGTGTTGAAATCCATATCGAGCGGGTCGGGAATGTCGCGCGGCACCATCGGCCGCTGGAAGAAATGGATGTTGTCGAGCCCTTCGACCAGGCGCGCGGCATCGTAAATATCCTGCAGCAGCGACTCGCGATACTCACGCTTTTCGACATCGACGAGATGCACCGCAGCACCAGCTGTGCCGTAATGCACACGCTTGCCCTGGATCACCATGTCGTGCTTCGGATCCTGGCCGTGGAGGGTGAAATGGCGCGCCGCTTTCTTGATGGTGTCGAGCACAAGGCCGCGAGGAAAGCGCAGGCGGCCGTCCTCACTGAAGGTCGCGCCGGCCTTGGTCAGCGCCTCGATGCAGGAGGGGATGGCGTTGGCGAAGCCGACCGTCTCCAGAAGGGTAAGCACGGCCTCGTGGATACGTTCGCAATCATTGCCGCTGAGCGGGCTGTAGCTCCCGCCTTCGAGGCCGGCGCGCACCGGCTTCACGTCGTCGGCGAGCGGTGCCGCCCGCATGGCGCGGCGCGCCTCGCGCCCGCCGGACCGCCGCGAACGCTGGTCTGCGGACACGTCCTGCTTCTCATGGGCCACTGGCATGAAGGCACTCCAACTTAGCTGCGGAGCGGGCGCGGCGGTTGGTCCACCATCTGCCTGCTTCGTCCCCTATACGCCGACTATGCCGCCGGCATTGGCACAGCCTATGTGCCAGCCGGTCCCGTCGCATATGCCAAGGTGCTAAAGAACCGGAGCCGCACAACATGCGCCGGCTCCGATCGGGGAAGGGAGATCAGGCCGCTGCCGGCCTGCGCCCAGCTGCCGTCGCCAGTTCGCGGATGCCGGGTTCGATGTGCTGCAAAGCGATCGAGGAAATGCCCAAGCGCATGAAACGCGATGGTTTTTCAGTGCGGTCGAAGAAGCGGTCGCCAGGCTCGATGATGACGCTGCGCGAGGCTGCGGCCTCCGCCAGTCCGCGCGAATCGGTGCCGCGCGGCCCCTCGAGCCAGAGCGACGTACCGCCGGCCGAATCGGTCGAGCGCCATTCCGGCAGGAAGGCGGAAATCGCATGGACCAGACGCTTGCGCCTCTCGTCGAAGGCACTCGACAGCCGCCGCACCAGCGCTTCGTGATGGCCGAGCGACAGGAACAACGCGACGGCGCGCTGGTTGTTCGCCGGCGGATGGCGCAGCATGAAGCGGCGCAGCGCCCGAAGCTCGGAGATCAGCCCGGCCGAGGCGACGATGTAACCGAGCCTGAGGCCGGGAGCCAGCGTCTTCGACATCGAGCCGACATAGACGACGCGGCCGGAGCGATCGAGGCTCTTCAGCGCCTGCTGCGGCGCCTCGTCCAGGAGTTGGCTGTCATAGCCGTCCTCGATGATGATCTGGTTGTGCCGGTTGGCACGCGCCAAAAGATCCTGCCGACGCTCTGCCGACAGCGGCACCATGGTCGGGCAATGATGGCTGGGCGTGACGAAGACGAAGCCGGAATCATTGGGAATGGCCGAGGTTACGATGCCGGAGTGGTCGACCGGAACCGGCTGGATCTCGGCGCCGGCCAGCCGGAAGATCGAACGCGCATCGGGATAGCCCGGGTCCTCCATCGCCAGCTTGGAGCCCTTGGTCATCAACAGCGTCGCCAGCATGTAAAGCGCGTTCTGCGCGCCCAGCGTCACGATGATCTCGTCCGGATTAGCGAAGATGCCGCGTCGCGGCAGCAGCCGTGCCTGGATCTGCTCGATCAGGAGCGGATCGTCGCGGTCGACCATGTCAGACGCCCAGTTGCGGATTTCGAGCACCGCCAGCGCCATGCGGTTGCACTCGCGCCATTCGGCGGTCGGGAACAGCGCCGGGTCGAACTGGCCGTAGACGAAGGGGTAGGACGACTTGATCCAGTTGTCGTGCTTGGCCGGCGGTGGCATGTCGCTCGCCGCGATCTGCCGGCGCGCCTTCCAGTCGATCTCATTGGCCTGGTCGGGCGCCTTCTGGTGCGGTTTGGCTGGCGTCGCCAGCACTTCGGGATTGACAAAATGGCCGCGGCGCTCGCGCGCCACCAGGAAGCCCTGGTCGACCAGCTGCTGGAAGGCCAGCACCACGGTGCCGCGCGCTACGCCGAGTTTTTCGGCAAGAATCCGGCAGGACGGAAGCGGCATGGAAGCCGCGATCTGCCGGTCGAGGATGGCGGCGACGATCGCCTGACGGATCTGCGCCTGCAGGGTCTGACCGGATTCCGCCGAAATCCGGAACAGGCCGGACCATATGGCCGTGTCGTTTCGCTGTGGCATGGGAGATGTTCCTCGATGGCCAGCTTTTTTCACTTGGCTGGACCAGTCGAATGTACCGGTGGCACAAGGTGTTGCGCCAATCAATTTTTCTGATCGCTGGGATTTATGCCAGTGATCCTTTGCGCCGGCCCACGCTGCGCTGCGGCATCGCTGCGCATTGAAACAGATGGAATTCGACCCGATAGTTTGCCGCGACGACACGCGCCGGAAACATCCGGCCTGATAAGATGCACCTCAAGAACCGGAGCGAGGCAGTGGATCAACCGTCCTTTCAAAAGCAGCTCGACGCATTGCGCGATCATCGTGCGGCCAAATCGGGCTCGATGCGCGAGGCTTTCGCCGCCGATCCGCAGCGCTTCGAGAAATTCTCCGCCAGCGACGGCGACCTGCTGCTCGACTGGTCGAAATGCGCGGTCGATGCGCGGACGATGGAGTTGCTGGAGAAGCTGGCTGAGGCCGCCGACCTCGAAGGCCGGCGCGATGCGATGTTTGCTGGCAAGAAGATCAACGTCACCGAAGGCCGCGCCGTGCTGCACACGGCGCTGCGCAACCTGACCGGCAAGGGCATCGTGCTCGACGGCCAGGACGTGAAGGTGGAAGTCCTTGCCGTACTCGACGCGATGGGTGCCTTCGCGGACGCGGTGCGTTCCGGCAAGGCGGCCGGCGCGACCGGCAAGAAGATCACCGACATCGTCAACATCGGCATCGGCGGCTCCGATCTTGGCCCGGCCATGGCGACGCTGGCGCTGGCGCCCTATCACGACGGGCCGCGCGCGCATTACGTGTCCAATATCGACGGTGCCCACATCCATGACACGCTGAAGGGTCTTTCCGCCGAAACCACCCTGTTCATCATCGCCTCCAAGACCTTCACCACGGTCGAGACGATGACCAATGCCGAGACGGCGCGCGGATGGGTCGAGAAGGCGCTCGGCAAGGAAGCGGTCGGCAAGCATTTCGCCGCCGTCTCGACGGCGCTCGACCTGGTCGCCAAATTCGGCATCGCGCCCGATCGCGTCTTCGGCTTCTGGGACTGGGTCGGCGGCCGCTATTCCGTCTGGGGCGCGATCGGCCTGCCGGTGATGATTGCCGTCGGCCCGCGGAATTTTCGCGCCTTTCTCGACGGCGCCCATGAGATGGACGAGCATTTCCGCACCGCGCCGCTGCCAAAGAACCTGCCGGCGCTGATGGGGCTGATCGGCTGGTGGCACCGGGTGGTCTGCAAATACCCCGCTCGCGCCGTCATCCCCTACGATCAGCGTCTGTCCAGGCTGCCGGCCTATCTGCAGCAGCTCGACATGGAATCGAATGGCAAGAGCGTCACCCTGGACGGCGGCGCTGTAACGACGCCGACCGGCCCGCTGGTCTGGGGCGAGCCCGGCACCAATGGCCAGCATGCCTTCTTCCAGCTTCTGCATCAGGGCACCGATTTCATTCCGGTCGAATTCCTTGCCGCTGCCGTGGGCCACGAGCCGGAACTGAAGCATCACCACGACCTTCTGCTCGCCAATTGCCTGGCGCAGTCGGAAGCCTTCATGAAGGGCCGCACGCTTGAGGAAGCCCGCGCGCAGATGCTGGCGAAAGGCATGAAGCCGGCCGATGTCGACAGGATTGCTCCGCACCGCGTCTTCTCCGGCGACCGCCCCTCGGTGACGATCCTCTACAGGAAACTCGACCCCCACACGTTCGGACGGCTGATTGCACTCTACGAGCACCGCGTCTTCGTCGAAGGCACGCTGTTCAACATCAACTCCTTCGACCAGTGGGGCGTCGAGCTTGGCAAGGAACTGGCGACCGGGCTGCTGCCCGTCGTTGAAGGCAAGGAGAACGCCGCAAAGCGAGATGCCTCGACTGCCGGACTGGTGGAATACATTCACCGCTTGCGCGGCCCGGAGTGAAAAGCTTGGCGGACATCAAGGGAATATTGTTCGACAAGGACGGCACGCTCGTAGATTTCAATGCGACATGGCTGGGCATCGCCGATTTCATGGCGATGGACGCGGCCGAAGGCGATCGCTGGAAAGCAGACAGGCTGCTTGCGGCGGCGGGCTTCGACTTCGCCACCAAGCGCTTCAAGCCGGATTCGATTTTTGCCTCCGGTACCAACATGGACGTCGTCGAGCTGTGGTTTCCACGGCTGTCCGACGAGGACCAGATGCTTGCCGTTGCCCGCTTCAACGCCATCACTTCGGCGCAGGGATCGGCAATGGCGGTGGCGCTGCCGGGTGTGGTCGAGACGCTTGGCCTGCTTCACAGAAAATCCTACCGGCTTGGCGTCGCCACGAACGACTCGACCAGCGGTGCGGAAAAGACCTTGGTCACGCTGGGCGTCGCGCAGCTTTTCGACGCCGCCTATGGTTACGATGCGGTGGCCAATCCAAAACCGGCGCCGGATACGATCCTTGCCTTCTCGGACCTGACAGGGCTCAGGCCGGCGACGATCGCAATGGTCGGCGACAATCGCCACGATCTGGAGATGGCGCGGGCCGGCGGCTGTGGCCTGGCGATTGGCGTGCTGTCCGGCACCGGCACACGTGAATCGCTGTCGCAGATCGCCGACGTCATCCTGGATTCAGTTGCCGATCTGCCCGATTTTCTTTCCGCCCGAGTCAGCGCGACGGTCTAGACTCGCAGCTGGCTGGTCCGAACGAGAACACGCCGCTCGGCTTCATCGCCGCATTCCTGCCTTCGCCGACATCCGGCACCTCGTATTCGGCCAGCAGGCGAAGCCGCGAGCGGGGCAGATAGGCGCGGCCCGGATCGCCGACCAGCACGGCGATGCCGGCCTCAAGGCAGCGGTCGAGGAAGGGAACGACCCGGCCCGCAAGATCATGGGCGTAAAACAGGTCGCCGACCACCACGACATCCACAGGTGGCGGCGGACCGTTGGTGATGTCCTCGCCGATCGTCGCGATCACGACGCCGTTCGCCGCGGCGTTGAGGCCGAGCGCAACCACACCATTGCGATCGATCTCGGCCGCGACGACCTCGCTGGCGCCGGCTTTTGCCGCTGCGATGCCGACCAGACCCGAACCGGCGCCGAGGTCGAGCACGCGACGGCCGGCCACGGTCTCCGGCCGGTCGAATATGTAGCGGGCGAGCACCGCGCCGCCGGCCCAGACATAGGCCCAGTACGGTGGCTCCGGTTCAGGCCCGTCTTCTTCGGTCGCGTGTTGGCTCCACTCGACAAGCCGCCTGAGTCCGCTTCCCGGATGGGCGGTGTAAAGCCGAATATCGGGAATCGCAGGCACTGCCGCGATCCGCATGTTCGCCCGGATGAACTCTGCCGGGTCCGGACGCGCACCTGTATCCATGGCGTGGGCGTCGGCGATGCAATGACTCAAGCTGCGCCTAGCCCCGCAACGCCCGGCGCAGGATCTTGCCGACCGGTGTCTTCGGCAGTTCGGTGCGGAACTCGATATATCTGGGGCGTTTGTAGCCGGTCAGGTTCTCGCGGCAATAAGCCGTCAGCATCTCGGCGGTCAGTGCCGGGTCCTTTTTGACGACGAACAGCTTCGGCACTTCACCCGAATGCTCGTCCGGCACGCCGATCGCCGCCACTTCGAGTACGCCCGGATGCTGCGCCACCACCTCCTCGAGTTCGTTCGGATAGACGTTGAAGCCGGAAACAAGGATCATGTCCTTCTTGCGGTCGACGATCTTGGTGTAGCCGCGCTCGTCCATGAAGCCCATGTCGCCCGACTTGAAGAAGCCGTCCTCGGTCATCACCTTGGCGGTCTCGTCCGGCCGGTTCCAGTAGCCGGCCATCACCTGCGGTCCGCGGATGCAGATTTCGCCAACTTCGCCGAGCGGCAAATTGTTGCCGTCGTCGTCGCGGATGGCGAGCTCGGTCGAGGGCAGCGGCAGGCCGATCGTGCCGGTGTAAACGCCGTCGCTGAATTTGTTGATGGTTGCCCCCGGCGAGGTCTCGGTGAGCCCGTAGGCTTCGCTGATCGGGCAGCCGGTCAGCGCCTTCCAGCGTTCGGCGATGGCCCTCTGCACCGGCATGCCGCCACCCAGCGTCAGGATCAGCGGCTTGAAATCGAGCTTGCGGAAATCCTCATTGTTGAGCAGCGCATTGAACAGCGTGTTGAGGCCCGGAAAGATGTGGATCGGGTATTTCTGCAGCTCCTTGACGAAGCCGGGAATGTCGCGCGGATTGGGGATGAGGACATTCTGCGCGCCTTGCTGCATGCCTACCAGCACGTTCGCCGTCAGCGCAAAAATGTGATAGAGCGGCAGCGCGCAGAGGAAGTTCATATGGGCCGGCTTCGGTTTGACGGTAAAGGCGTCTTCGGCCCATAACGCGTTCTGCGCGACGTTCGCCAAAATGTTGCTGTGCAAAAGCATCGCGCCCTTGGAGATGCCGGTCGTGCCGCCCGTATATTGCAGGAAGGCGATGTCGTCGGCCACGACCTCGGCGGGTTTGAAGGTCACGCCGGAGCCGGCCTTCAATGCGGCGTTGAATTTGACATGGCCGGGCAGTGACCATGCCGGCACCATCTTCTTGACGCGGCGTACAACGAAGTTGACGATTGGTCCCTTGACCCCGCCGAGCATGTCGCCCATCGAGGCGACCACGACATGCTTGACCGCCGTCCTGGCGATCACCGCCTGCAGGGTGCAGGCGAAATTTTCGAGGATGACAATGGCTTGAGCGCCGGAATCCTTGAGCTGGTGCTCCAGCTCGCGCGGCGTGTAGAGCGGATTGATGTTGACCACGACATAGCCGGCGCGAAGCACTGCCATAATCGCCACCGGATATTGCAGCACATTCGGCATCATCAGCGCGACGCGCGCGCCCTTCTGCAGCCCCGTTGATTGGAGATAGGCGCCGAAGGCGGCCGACTGTTGCTCGAGGTCGGCATAGGTGATCGATTTGCCCATGCAGACGAAGGCCGGCCGATTCGCAAACTGCTTGCACACGGCGACGAGAAAGTCGCCGATCGAGCTGGAGGGCAGGGCGCCAATCTCGGCCGGCACGATCTTTGGGTAACTCTGGAGCCATGGTTTTTCAGGCAGGCCGGCGGCCAGTGCGGTGATCGCCTTCGGTAATCTCTTGGCCGGACCTGCCGGCGGTCGTGGCGCTGTCGGCACTGCCTTCGCCGCCGGCTTGGCGGCAGATTTTGCTGCAGACGCCGTCTTGCCGGTTGCCGGTTTAGCAGCCGTTCCAGCCCCGGTCTTCGCCGCCGGCTTCGCGCTTGCCTTCGCGGTAGCCGTCGGCCTGGCGGCGGCCGCTTTTGGCTTGACCGCTTTCGATGTTGCCTCGGCCTTTGCTTTCGCCGCGTTGGTTGTCTTTGCCGGTTTTGCCACCTGTCGCTCCCTCAATCGTTCTTATTGTGTCGGTACGCTTGCGCGCCGCCGCCCCTGACGAACAAAGGTATCCCACGCTTGCGGCCATGTCCGGAACCTGGGAAATCCAGCACGCTGTCCATCTATCTATGTATTGCCACACGCGGCGGCCGTGCAAGCCTCGCCCACCTGGAGTGCGGCAAGACTTGCTGTCAAACCTCTCGGCCGCGACCGGTTTTTGGACGCGCATCTCTTGAACCGAACGGCTCGATTCCCCCAATTGGCGGCATCGCAGATCAACAAAAAATTGAAGTCGCTAATAATGTCGTGATCTGCGGATTCGGCTCGTTTTTTCCACAATTTGCTGCGTGCCGGAATTCTTTTTCTGCTTCCCGTGGGTTAGGCAAACAAGCAGTTCCAAAGCTAGAAAAACGGTGCTTATATGCGGCCTTCGCGAGCCTGACAGAGGGGCTTGGAAGAACATCAGGGAGTGCTCAATGAAAAAGAAACTGACTTTTGCAGCCGCGTTGCTGGCTGCAAGCGTCCTCGGCGGCATGGCCAATGCAAAACAACTGGTCTATTGCTCGGAGGCTTCGCCGGCCGGCTTCGACCCGTCGCCATGGAGCGGCGGCAACGACTTCGACGCCTCGTCGCGCACCATCTATTCGCGCCTTGTCGAGTTCGAGCATGGCAAGACCACCATCTCGCCCGGCCTGGCCGAGAGCTGGACGGTTTCCGACGACGGTCTCGAATACACCTTCAAGCTTCGCCCGGGTGTGAAATTCCAGACGACGGATTATTTCACGCCGACGCGCGACCTCAACGCCGACGACGTGATCTTTTCCTTCGAACGCCAGTGGAAGAAAGAAAGCCCGTGGTACAGCTATCTGGAAGGCACCGGCTGGGAATATTTCACCGGCATGGGCTTCCCCGATCTCCTGAAGGAAATCGTCAAGGTCGACGACCTGACGGTGAAATTCGTGCTGAACAAGCCTGAAGTCGCGTTCCTGCCGGACCTCGGCATGGATTTCGCCTCGATCGTTTCCAAGGAATATGCCGACCAGCTCGACAAGGCCGGCACCAGGCAGCAGTTCACCCAGAAGCCGGTCGGCACTGGTCCGTTCCAGTTCGTCGACTATCAGGTCGATGCGGTCGTGCGCTATGCGGCATGGGACGGCTACTTTGGCGGCCGCCAGAAGATCGACGATCTGATCTTCGCCATTACACCCGATCCCGCCGTACGCGCGCAGAAGCTGAAGGCAGGCGAGTGCGATATCATGTCATACCCGGCGCCGGCCGACATTGCCGGACTGCAGGGTGACGCGAACCTCAAGGTCGACGAGCAGGAAGGCCTCAACATCGGCTATCTCGCCTACAACACCACGCAGCCGCCCTTCGACAAGGTCGAGGTCCGCAAGGCCCTCAACATGGCGGTCAACAAGAAGGCGATCATCGACGCCGTCTATCAGGGCGCCGGCCAGGTTGCCGTCAACCCGATTCCGCCGACCATGTGGTCCTACAACAAGGACATCAAGGACGATCCCTATGATCCCGAGGCGGCCAAGAAGATGCTGGCCGATGCAGGCGTCAAGGATCTGTCGATGAAGATCTGGGCAATGCCGGTCAGCCGTCCCTACAACCCGAACGCCCAGCGCGTGGCCGAACTGATCCAGGCCGATTATGCCGCCGTCGGCGTCAAGGCGGAGATCGTCAGCTACGAATGGACCGAATACCGCCAGCGCGGCAAGGCCAAGGATCGTGACGGCGCCTTTGAACTGGGCTGGACCGGTGACAATGGCGACCCGGACAATTTCCTGTTCCTGCTCGGTTGCGATGCTATCGGCCAGTCCAACTATGCGATCTGGTGCAACAAGGAGTTCGACGATCTGCTGAAGAAGGGCAAGGCGACGACCGACGTCGCCGAGCGCACCAAGATCTACGAGGAAGCTCAGGTGGTGTTCAAGCGTGAGGCTCCGTGGCTGACCATCGCCCACTCCAAGGTCTTCATGCCGATGAACAAGAAGGTGTCGGGCTTCGTTATGGACCCGCTCGGCATTCATCGGTTTGACGGCGTCGACGTCACCGAATAAGTCCTGAGAAATTGAACGGCGGCGCTGGACTTCCCGCGCCGCCGTTCTATGAAGCAAGATGCTCCGTTATCTCTTCCACAAGCTCGCTTTGATCATCCCGACCGTGTTCGGCATATCGCTGGCGGCGTTCGCTTTCGTCCGGCTTCTGCCTGGCGATCCTATCCTGGCCCTGGCGGGCGAGCGCGGCGTCAGCCCCGAGCGCTACGCCCGGCTCATCGAGCAGTTCGGCTACAACCGGCCCTATGTCATCCAATACCTGGAATATATCGGCAGGGTCCTGACCGGCGATTTCGGCATATCCATTGCCACCAAGCGGCCAGTGCTCGGCGAATTCCAGGCGCTGTTTCCAGCCACGCTGGAACTGGCGACAGTGGCGTTGATCATCGCCGTCCTGCTCGGCATTCCTGCCGGTATCTTCGCCGCGGTCAAGCGTGGCTCGTGGTTCGACCAGGCGACGATGGGTGTCGCGCTGACCGGCTATTCGATGCCGATCTTCTGGTGGGGGTTGCTGCTCATCATCTTCTTCTCCGGCTATCTCGGCTGGACGCCGGTTTCCGGCCGCATCGGCCTGCAGTATTTCTTCAGGCCGACGACCGGGTTCATGCTCATCGACAGCCTGATCTCCGGCAGGAGCGGCGCTTTCAAATCCGCCGTCAGCCATTTGATCCTGCCGTCGATCGTGCTGGCGACGATCCCGCTTGCCGTCATAGCGCGTCAGACGCGCTCGGCGATGCTCGAGGTGCTGGGCGAGGACTATGTCCGCACCGCGCGCGCCAAGGGCCTGGCGCCGCGCCGCGTCATCGGTCTGCACGCTTTTCGCAACGCGCTGATCCCGGTGGTCACCACCATTGGCTTGCAGGTCGGCACATTGATGGCGGGCGCCATTTTGACCGAAACCATTTTTTCCTGGCCGGGCATCGGCAAATGGATGATCGACGCCATCGGCAAGCGCGACTATGTCGTCGTCCAGAGCGGATTGCTGATCATCGCGCTGATCGTCATGGCGGTGAACCTGATCGTCGACGTGCTCTACGCCGTCATCAATCCGCGCATCCGGGTGCAGTGAGATGACCGACGAATCCGCCGCCGAAGCCACCGCTGCCTCCATCCCGACAGGCGGCAGGCAACGGGCTTTCGCCGAGTTCTGGCACTATTTCTCGATGAACACCGGCGCGGTAATCGGCCTTGTCGTGTTTTCGGCGCTGGTGCTGGTGGCGATCTTTGCGCCGTTCGTCGCCCCACATTCGCCCGACGAGCAGTTTCGCGATGCGCTGCTGGCACCTCCTGCCTGGCAGGAAGGCGGCAAATCGATGTTCCTGCTCGGCACCGACGCCGTCGGTCGCGACATGCTTTCACGGTTGATCTTCGGGGCGCGTTTTTCGCTGTTCATCGGCCTGGTGGTCGTCGTCTTCTCACTCACCAGCGGCATCGTGCTTGGCGTGCTCGCCGGCTATTTCCGCGGCTGGGTCGACACGCTGATCATGCGCATCATGGATATCATCCTGGCCTTCCCGTCGCTGCTTCTGGCGCTGGTGCTGGTGGCGATCCTCGGCCCGGGCCTGTTCAACGCCATGCTGGCGATCGCGCTGGTGCTGCAGCCGCATTTCGCACGCCTCACCCGCGCCGCTGTGATGGCCGAAAAGAACCGCGAATATGTCATCTCCGCCAAGGTGGCCGGCGCCGGTCATCTTCGCTTGATGGTGAGGACGATCCTGCCGAACTGCCTGGCACCGCTGATCGTGCAGGCGACGCTGTCCTTCTCCAACGCTATTCTCGAGGCTGCGGCGCTCGGCTTCCTCGGTGTCGGTGCGCAGCCGCCGACGCCGGAATGGGGCACGATGCTGGCCTCGGCGCGCGAGTTCATCCTGCGCGCGCCTTGGGTGGTGACCTTCCCCGGCCTTGCCATCCTGATCACTGTGCTTGCCATCAACCTGATCGGCGATGGTCTGCGCGATGCCTTCGATCCCAAGCTGAAGAGGTCATGATCCAATGCCTCTTCTCGAGATCAAGAGCCTGACCGTTTCCTTCGACACCGCCGCCGGACCATTCATGGCGGTACAAGGCATCGACCTGTCGATCGAACCGCGCGAGGTGCTGGCGATCGTCGGCGAATCCGGTTCCGGCAAATCGGTGGCGATGCTGGCGGTGATGGGGCTTTTGCCCAACACGGCGACGGTGAGGGCCGACCGCATGGCCTTCGACGGCATCGACCTGCTTAAGCTCGGCCCATCCGAGCGGCGCAAGATCGTCGGCAAGGACATTTCGATGATCTTCCAGGAGCCGGTCGCCAGCCTCAACCCGTGCTTTACCGTCGGCTTCCAGATTGAGGAGGTGCTGCGCTTCCACATGGGTATGGACCGCGCCCAGCGCCGGGCGCGCGCCATTGAACTGATGAAGCTCGTCGGCATCGCCGACCCCGAGGAACGGCTGGGCTCCTTCCCGCACCAGATGTCGGGTGGTCAGTGTCAGCGCGTCATGATCGCCATCGCCATCGCCTGCAATCCCAAGCTTTTGATAGCCGACGAGCCAACCACGGCCCTCGACGTCACCATCCAGAAGCAGATCCTCGATCTGCTGGTCGGCCTGCAGGCCAAATATGGCATGGGCCTGATCATGATCACCCACAATATGGGGGTGGTTGCCGAGACCGCCGACCGTGTCATCGTCCAGTACAAGGGCCGCAAGATGGAAGAGGCCGACGTGCTGTCGCTGTTCGAGTCCCCCAAGAGCAACTACACGCGCGCGCTCCTGTCGGCGCTGCCGGAAAACGCCGTCGGCGACCGGTTGCCTACTGTTTCCGACATGTTGTTCGAGCCGGCCCCATCTGTAGTCGCAGCCCGGTCCGCAGGAGGAACCGCCTCATGAGCGTGACGGTAGTCGAAGGCAAGAACATCGTGCGCGACTATCATGTCGGCGGCGGGCTTTTCCGCCCTTCCCGTACGGTTCATGCGGTCAAGGGTGTTTCGTTCAGCGTCAACAAGGGCAAGACGCTGGCCATCGTCGGCGAAAGCGGCTGCGGCAAGTCAACACTTGCCCGCATCATCACCCTGATCGATCCGGCGACCTCCGGCGAGCTTTTCATCGACGGCAAGAAGGTGGACATCGCCAGGGACGGCCTGTCGAAGGAAATGCGTCGCAAGGTGCAGATCGTCTTCCAGAACCCCTATGGTTCGCTCAATCCACGCCAGAAGATCGGCGACGTGCTTGGCGAGCCGCTGCTCATCAACACCGACAGCACGGCTGACGAGCGGCGCGATCTTGCCATGAAGATGCTGAAGAAGGTCGGTCTCGGCCCCGAGCACTATAATCGCTACCCGCATATGTTTTCGGGCGGCCAGCGCCAGCGGATCGCCATCGCCCGCGCGCTGATGCTCAACCCCAGCCTCCTGGTGCTGGACGAGCCGGTCTCGGCGCTTGACCTGTCGGTGCAGGCGCAGGTGCTGAACCTGCTCGCCGACCTGCAGGACGAGTTTCAGCTGACCTATGTTTTCATCAGCCACGACCTGTCGGTGGTGCGCTATATCGCTGACGACGTGATGGTGATGTATTTCGGCGAAGCGGTCGAATACGGCGCGCGCGACGAGGTCTTCGCCGACCCCAAGCACAGCTACACCAGGACGCTGTTCGCGGCGACGCCGCGTGCCGACGTTGCCAGCATCAAGGCAAGGTTGGCGAAAAAGAAGGCCGCCTGATCCGGCGAGGTTTGCCGGCCGGCTACCGCTTCTCGATCCCCGGAATGCCGGAGATCTGCTCGACGAGAAAGTCGACCAGCAGCCGCACCCGGGCAATGCCCGCACGCTCCGGAACGATCAGCATGCTCAGCGGGACCGGAGGCGGAAAATAGCCCGGCATGACCACCTCCAGCCGGCCGGCCGCCAGGAGATCGTCGACAAGCCAGTGGTGCGCGGGTGCGATGCCGCGTCCGGCGACAAGGGCTTCGCGCGCGGCAAGCCCATGGTCCACACGAAATCGCCCGCCAAAGGGCACCGCAAAGGTCTCGCCGCCCGGCCCCTGCAGGACGAGCATGTCGCTTCCCGCGATGTTCGACATCCGGATGCCTTCATGGCCAGGCAGATCCTGCGGGACAGCCGGTCTGCCGCGCGCCGCCAGATAGGCCGGCGCCGCCACCAGCAGACGTCGGGACTGGCCGAGCGCCCGCAGTTTCATCGAGCTGTCGGTGAGCGGACCGAGGCGAAGCGCGATATCGACGCCCTCCCGCACAAGATCGATGCGGTCGTCGGTGAGGCTGAGATCGATGCCGATGTCGGGATAGCGGTCCTGAAAGGCGAAGATCAGCCGGCTGACATGCAAGACCCCGAGCGCCGCCGTGCAGGATATCCGGATCGTGCCGGCCGATGCGCCGCGCGTGCCTCGCGCCTCGTCGCCGGCCTGCTCAACGAGGCGCAGGATCTGGACGCTGTCGGCATAGTAACGGCTGCCTTCGTCGGTCATCGTGACGCGCCGGGTGGTCCTGCTGAGCAAGGGTACTCCGACGGCCTCCTCGAGTTCCCGCAAATGCCGTGTGATTGTCGACTGCCCAACTCCGAGTTCGCGCGCCACAGCCGAGAGGCTACCGCGCTCGGCAACCCGAACGAAGGTGCGCATGCGCTCGAGAGTGACGTCCGATCTATCCATTATTCGGCATTATATTATACATTTCCTGCATATAGTGGATCAGCCCACGGCTGGCTACTTTTGGTGTCTATCGTCCCTTCTTCGGAGTAGACCCATGAAAGTCCTGCTTGTTTTTGCTCATCCTGAACCGCGTTCGCTCAACGGCGCGTTGCGTGACGTCGCCATCAGGGAACTCGAGGCCCAGGGCCACGAGGTGCGGGTGTCCGACCTCTATGCCGATGGCTGGAAATCCGAGGTAGACCGTGCCGACTTTCCGTCGTGGCCGCCCGAAGCACGTTTCCTGCCGGCCGGCGCCTCCAAAAAGGCTTTCGCGACGAACACTCTGACCAATGACGTCAAAGCCGAGATCGGCAAGCTGCTATGGGCCGACACCCTGATCCTCCAGTTCCCGCTGTGGTGGTACGCCATGCCGGCGATCCTCAAGGGCTGGGTCGATCGGGTGTACGCCTACGGCTTCGCCTATGGCGTCGGCGAGCACAGCGACAAGCGGTGGGGCGACCGCTTTGGTGAGGGAACGCTCGCCGGCAAGCGCGCAATGCTGATCGTGACCACCGGCGGCTGGGAGGAGCATTATTCCGCCCGCGGCGTCAACGGCCCGATCGACGACCTGCTGTTCCCGATCAATCACGGGATTCTCTACTATCCGGGCTACGACGTGCTTCCGCCGTTCGTGGTCTACAGGGTGGACCGTTTCGGGGAGGCCGATTTCGAGCCTGCCGCGGAGCGACTGCGCGAGAGGATGCGGACGCTCGAGACAATCCGGCCCATTCCTTATCGGCAGCAGAATGGCGGCGATTACTTGATCCCAAGCATGCAATTGCGCCCGGGCCTGGAGAACCCGGGTGCGACCGCCTTCGCGCTTCACGAGAACCGCGCCGGCGCCGCCGGCCAGCCCGATCAGGACAGCCGGGCGATGATGGTGCGCAGCGCCTCGCCGAAGCGCCGGACTTCCTCGATCGTATTGTAATGCACCAGCGAGGCGCGCACGGCGCCGCTGTCCATGCTGAGATTGAGCCGCTTCATCAGGCGCGGCGCATACATGTGGCCGTCGCGGATGCCGATCTGCATCTCGGCCATCTCCTCGACGATCCTCTGCGGCGACAGCGTGCCGATGTTGAAGCAGAAGGTCGGCACGCGCTCGCCGAGGCGTGCCTCTTCGGCAACGCCGTAGATCGTAGCGCCGCAATCTTTGAGCACCGCCAGCATTTCGCGCGCCAGCACCTGCTCGTAGTCGCGGATGGCATTCATGCCGGCGACGATGTTGTCGCGGCGCGACCGGTTATTGGCTGGAGCAAAATTGCGGCCGATCGATTCGAGGTAGCGCACCGCGGCATCCATGCCGGAGACGTTCTCGTAAATGAAGGTACCGGCCTCGATCTTGTAGGGCGGCTCGTCGGGGATGAAATCCTCGCGGAAGGTCGGCAAGCGCTTCAACGTTTCGAAGCGGCCCCACAGGAAGCCCATATGCGGCGAGAAATTCTTATAGCCGGAGCAGACCAGATAGTCGCAATCCCAAGCCTGCACATCGATCAACCCGTGCGGTCCGTAATGCACGCAGTCGAGGAACACTTCAGCGCCTGCCGCATGCGCAATCCCAGCCACGGAGGCAACGTCGACAATCGAGCCGATCGAATGCGCCGTCACCGTGCAGGCCACGAGCCGGGTGCGCTCGGAGACCAGCGGGCGCAAATCGTCGACATGCAGATTGCCGTCCTCGCGCATCCGCCACCATTTGAACTTGGCGCCGGCGGGCGCCAGCGCCAGCCACGTCGCGATATTGGCGTCGTGGTCCATGTCGGTGACGACGATCTCATCACGCTCCTCGTTTGGTCGCTCGGAAAGCATCTGGCCGATGCCGAGGCTGACCAGGCGGATGAACGAAGTGGCGTTCATGCCGAAACAGATCTCCGCCGGGTTGGCGGCGTTGATCAGCAAGGCCACGCTTTCGCGCGCGCCGGCGACGGCTTGGTCGACGGTGACGCTGCGGCCATAGCGGCCGCCGCGCTGCACATTATGCGCGACCAAATGGTTGGTGACCGCATCGAGTACGCTTTGCGGGATCTGCGCGCCGGCGGCATTGTCCATGAAGACGAAGTCGCCCGCCTGCTGCAAGGCGGGAAACATGGCGCGGATCGTCTCGACCGGGAAAGCTGCGGCATCGCCGGTTTTCGAAATCTGATGCTGGTTCAAGGTCGTCTCCTGCGAAGTGCGCTGACAGATTCAGCGGGTCTTTTCGGTTTGGAAGCGGCGTTCAAGGAGGCTGACGAGACGGACCATCGGCCAGAGAAAGATGAGGTAGACCAGCGCCGCGCCGATCAGCGGTGAGGGGTTGGCATAGAGCGACTGTGCGTTGGTCGCTTCCTTCAGCAGTTCGGGCAGCGCCACGGTGGATGCGAGCGAAGTATCCTTGAACATCGAAACGCAATTGCTCGTCATTGGCGGAATGACCACGCGGATCGCCTGCGGCAGTACCACCTTGCGCAATGTCAGCAAGAACGGCAGGCCGAGCGCCTGCGCCGCCTCGAACTGGCCGCGCGGAATGCTCTCTATGCCGGAGCGGAACACCTCGGCCGAATAGGCCGCCATGATGATGGCGAAGGCCATCACCGCGGACGTCCACGATGACAGGCGAATGCCGAGGAACGGCAGCGCATAGTAGATCAGGATCAGCACGACCAGCACCGGCATCGCCCGGAAAATGTCGATGTAGCCGACAGCCAGTAACCGAAGCGGCTTCGGCGCATAGAGCCGCACCAGGCTGATCGCGAGGCCGACGGGAATACCGATGCCGATGCTCATGATTCCAAGCAACAGCGTGTTCAGGAAACCGCGCAGCAGCGCCGGCAGGCTGGAGACCATGACGTCGGCGTTGAAGAAGGTGTCCAGCAGCGACATCGCAGCATTCCCGAAACGTTTGGCGTCCCGCGACGCTCGAGCCCGAGCCCGAAATCCGAAAATCGTGCCAGCACGAAAGCCGGCACGACATTTAAGCGCGAACTGCCGCTCAGGCCTTCGGCATAGGCATTTCCTTGACGGTCGAGGACTCGGCAGGTGCGTCGCTGCCGAACCACTTCTTGTGGATCGCGGCCAGCGTGCCGTCCTTCTTCATCGCGGTCAGCGCGTCGTTCAGCTTGCCGAGCAGCGGGTGGTCTTTGGTCATCATCAGGCCGTACTGCTCGCCGGTCTTGATGCGCTCTTTTACGGCGAGATCCTTCATCCTGGTGAAAGAATATTCCAGGCCCGGAATATCGCTGACCGCCGCATCGACGCGGCCGGAGCTGAGATCGAGCAGCAAATTCTGCTGCGTGTCGTAGCCTTTGACGTCACTGAACCCGTCCGCTTCCTGGTGGGCCTTGACCCAGGCTTCGCCGGTCGAGCCGGACAGCACGCCGACGATCTTGCCCTTGAGGTCGGCCTCGGCTTTGATCGGGCTGTCGGCCTTCGCGGCGATGCCCATGTCGGAATCATAGTAGGGCTGCGTGAACGACTGAGACTTCAGCCGCTCCGGCGTGATGGTGATCGACGAGATGGCGACGTCGATGCGCTTCGAGGTGGTGGCAGCGAACAGCGCCTGGAAACCGAGGTCGGCGATATCAGTGGTCATGCCGATACGCTTTGCCGCCTCATTGATGATGTCGACTTCGAAACCCTCGAACGTGCCGCTCTCGTTCTTGTATTCAAAAGGCGGATTGGTCGGATAGGCGCCGACATTCAGCGTGCCTTCGGCATAGGCCGGGCCGCCGGCGATGCCGATGGCGGCAGCAAGAAGCAGCAGGTTGCGACGGGTGAAGTTCATTTTCGTTCCCTCTGGTTGTGATCGGACGGGTTGGCCCCGCACGGCTTTGATACGCCAAGTGACCGGACTGCCGGAAAGCCCTCCCGGCACGGCAGTCGTAAGATCGATGCTATCCAAAGTACCGTGCTTTTCAAGGCGAAAGTTTTAAGCTTAAAAAATTGCCGCGTGTTGCCGTCACTCCGGAATAACCGCCGTGGCCTGGATCTCAACCTTGGCGCGATCCTCGACAAGCGCCATCACCTGCATAGCGGCCATCGCCGGAAAATGCCGGCCGATCACCTCGCGATAGACCTCGCCGATCCCCTTGAGATTGGCCAGATATTCCGCCTTGTCGGTAAAGTACCAGGTCATTGAGGTGATATGATCAGGCGTGGCGCCGGCCTCGGCGAGCACGGCAACAATATTGGCCAGCGTCTGCCGCACCTGGCCGACAAGATCATCGGTCTCGAAGCGGCCCTGTCCGTTCCAGCCGACCTGCCCGCCGACGAAGACAAGCTGCCCACGCGCGGTAACGCCATTGGCGTAGCCGACGGGTTTCGCCCAGCCTTCCGGCTGCAGGATGGTGTGCATGTCAAAACCTCCCAATGCTCAAATCCGGTCGCTTAAAACTCAAAGACAATCAATTCTTCCACACAACTCCGGTCTCAGGCCGCCCCCATCACCTGCCGTGCAATCACCACCTTCTGCACGTCGGACGCTCCCTCGTAGATGCGCAGCGCCCGGATCTCACGATACAGACTTTCGATGATATGGCCCTTGCGGACGCCGTCGCCGCCATGCAGCTGCACAGCCTTGTCGATCACCTCTTGCGCTTTGTCGGTAGCGAACAGCTTGGCCATGGCGGCTTCGCGGGTAACCCGAGCCGCGCCCATGTCCTTGGTCCAGGCGGCACGATAGACCAGCAACGCGGCGGCATCGACATCCAGCGCCATGTCGGCGATGTGGCCCTGCACCATCTGCAGCTCGGCCATCGGCGCACCGAACAGGCTGCGCTCGGCCACTCTTGTGATGCTTTCGTCCAGCGCGCGCCGGGCAAAGCCGAGCGCCGCTGCGCCGACGGTCGAACGGAACACGTCGAGCACGGACATGGCGATGCGAAAACCGTCACCGGGTTTGCCGATCAGCGCCGAGGCTGGAATGCGTGCATTGTCGAAGGACAGCCGGGCGAGCGGGTGCGGCGCAATCACCTCCAGCCGCTCGGCAACGATCAGCCCCTCGGTTTCGGAAGGCACGACAAAGGCGGAAAGCCCCTTGGCGCCGGGCGCCTCGCCGGTACGGGCAAAGACAACATAAAAGTCAGCGATACCGCCGTTGGAGATCCAAGTCTTTTCGCCCGATAGGAGATAGCTGTCGCCGTCACGCGTGGCCGTCATTTCCATATTGGCAACGTCCGAGCCCGAGCGCGGCTCCGACAGCGCGAAAGCCGAAATCGCCTTGCCGGCCCGTGTTTTCGCCAGCCAGCTCTGCTGGTCGGGCGAGCCGAACAGGCTGAGCGCACCAGTGCCGAGCCCTTGCATGGCGAAGGCGAAATCGGCCAGCCCGTCATGCCGGGCCAGCGTCTCGCGGGTGAGGCAGAGCGTGCGCACGTCGAGTGCTGCAGGGTTGTCGGAATCGAGCCCCGTCGGCTTCAGCCAGCCGTCCTTGCCGAGCTTGGTCACCAGCTCGCGACAGGCGGCGTCGACATCGTCATGCGCGACCGGCAGGTTCTTGGCGCACCATGCCTCCAGCCGCTCTGCCAGTTCGCGGTGACGATCCTCGAAGAACGGCCAGGAGAGGAAGGAACGGTCAGGCATTTCTGCCTCCACAGTTCTCCGGCCCTGCCGCTCCACGGCGCCCCCCTCTGTCTTGCCGGACATCTCCCCCTCTAGTGGGGAGATTGGCAGCTCCGGCGTCGGCTCCTATCTTGCGGCGGTGGCGATTGGCGAAAGCCGCAGCGACATTCGATCTCCCCCCTTGAGGGGGAGATGGCCGGCAGGCCAGAGGGGGGTGCTGTCCCGCCAGCGTGGCCATGGAAGCGATCATTCTCAATCCCCCTCGAACACCGGTTTTTCCTTCGCGACGAAAGCCGTGTACGCCCGCTCGAAGTCACGGGTCTGCATGCAGATCGCCTGCGCCTGGGCTTCCGCTTCGATCGCCTGGTCAAGCCCCATCGACCATTCCTGATTCAGCTGCGTCTTGGTCATGCCATGGGCGAAGGTCGGGCCGGAAACGATGCGCGCGGCCATGTTGAGCGCGTCGGTCTCGAGCGTTGCGGCATCGACCAGCCGGTTGTAGAAGCCCCAGCGCTCGCCTTCCTCGGCGCTCATCGTGCGGCCGGTATAGAGCAGCTCGGCGGCGCGGCCCTGGCCAATGATGCGCGGCAGGATCGCGCAGGCGCCCATGTCGCAGCCGGCAAGGCCGACGCGGGTGAACAGGAAAGCCGTTTTGGCCTGTGGCGTTGCGATGCGGATATCGGAAGCCATGGCGATGATCGCGCCGGCGCCGACCGCCACGCCGTCGACCGCCGCAACAATCGGCTTACCGCAATTCAACATCGCCTTGACGAAATCGCCGGTCATGCGAGTGAAGGCGAGCAGCGCCTTCATGTCCATCTTGACCAGCGGGCCGATAATTTCATGGACATCGCCGCCCGAGCAGAAATTGCCGCCATTGGGCAGGAACACCACTGCATCGACGTCGTCGGCATAGACGAGGTCGCGAAAAGTGTCGCGCAATTCGGCATAGCTGTCGAAGGTCAACGGGTTCTTGCGTTCGGGCCGGTCGAGCCGGATCTTTGCGACCTTGCCTTCGACCTGCCATTGGAAATGCTTCGGCTTGCGGCCCGCCATCTTCGTCATTCCCGTCCCTCCCAATTGCTGCGGAAGGAGGTCAGCATGCCGGTCAGCCGGCGCGCCTCGTCCTCGCTCACATTGCCCAGCAACTCGCCGACCCATTTCTCATGCGCGGCGGCGATTACGGCGAAAGTCCTCGACCCTTCCTCGGTCAGCCGCACCATCGAAGTGCGGCGGTCGCCATTGCGTCGGGCCCGCATCACCAGCCCTTCCGAGACCAGCCGGTCGATGATGCCGGTGACATTGCCGTTGGACACCAGCAGGAAGCGCGACAGGTCGCTCATCAGCATGCCTTCAGGCGCCCTGTAGAGCGCGGCCATCACGTCGAAGCGTGGCAGCGTCGTGTTGAACTCTTGCCGCAAGCGTTCGCGCAGCTCGGCCTCGATGGTGCGCGAGGCGCGCAGCAGGCGTATCCACAGCCGCAGGCGGTCTTTGCCGGGTCCGGACGGGGCAGGCAGGGGACCGGCTACCATGTCTCACCTCCGGAGATCGAAATCGTCTGCCCGGTAATCGACCGGGCGGCGTCGCCACACAGATAAAGTACCGCGGCCGCAATTTCTTCCGGCTGGATGAAGCGGCCTTGCGGGTTGGTCGCGGCAAGGCTTGTCCGTGCCTGCTCGGACGAGCGGCCGGTCGTTTGGACGATGCGCTGGACGGCGCTCTCCAGCATCTCGGTTTCGACAAACCCTGGGCACACGGCATTCACTGTTATGCCGGACTTGGCGGTCTCGACGGCGAGTGCCCGCATCAGGCCGACGACGCCATGCTTGGCGGCAACGTAAGCTGCAACATAGGGATAGCCTTTCAGTCCGGCGGTGGAGGCGACGAAGATGATACGGCCAGTCTTGCGCACTGCCATGCCGGCCAACGCCGGCTTCACAGTCAGAAACGCACCGGTCAAGTTGACGTCGAGCGTGCGCTGCCAGTCTGCCAGCGAGGTCCGCTGCGCCGGGGCGCTGCCGGACATGCCGGCATTGGCAACGACGACGTCGAACGGTCCGCGTGCCGCTTCCGCGGCCTCGTAGAGCGACGCCATCGATGCCTCGTCGGCGACGTCGGCGGCATTGGCGAAGATGCGCTTGTTCTCGGCGGCAACCGCAGCCAGCGCCGCTTCGCGCCGGCCGCAGATGGTCACGTTAACGCCCGCGCCGGCAAGCGCCAGCGCGATCGCCCGGCCGACGCCGGAGCCGCCGCCGGTGACCAGCGCATGACGCCCCGAAATCGTCGTCGCGGCACTCATACTTTCAGCCCCGCTGCCGCTTCGCGTTCGGCCAGCCGGTAGAGCTGGTCGCGGCCGGGCAGATAGGGATCCGGCCATTTGACGCCGCGATCGCCAAGCGTGACGGCCGCGTGCAGCGTCCAGTAGGGATCGGCAAGATGCGGCCTAGCCAGTGCGACGAGATCGGCACGGCCCGCCATCAGGATCGAGTTGACATGGTCCGGCTCGTAGATATTGCCGACCGCCATCGTCGCCATACCGACCTCGTTGCGGATGCGGTCGGAAAACGGTGTCTGGAACATGCGGCCATAGACCGGTCTTGCCACGGCCGAAGTCTGGCCGGCCGACACGTCGCAGATGTCGACGCCGGCCTCATGCAGCAGCCGCGCGATCTCGACGGCATCGGCCGGCGTCACGCCTTCGATGCCGAGCCAGTCATTGGCGGAGATGCGCATCGAGATCGGCTTCTCGGCCGGCCACACGGCGCGCACCGCATGAAAGATTTCCAAGGGATAGCGCATGCGGTTTTCCAGCGAGCCGCCATAGGCATCGGTACGCCGGTTGGTCAGGGGCGTGATGAAGGAGGACAGGAGATAGCCGTGCGCGGCGTGTATTTCGAGCATGTCGAAGCGGCAGCGCGCCGCCATCTCGGCCGAGGCGACAAACTGGTCGCGCACCATATCCATGTCGGCGCGGTTCATCGCCCTCGGCACCTGGTTTTCCAGCGACCACGGCACGGAAGACGCTGCCATGACCGGCCAATTGCCCGAGGGCAGCGGCACGTCGGTTCCTTGCCAGCCGAGCCTGGTCGACCCCTTGGCACCCGAATGGCCGATCTGGGCGCAGATCTTGGCCTCGGTTTCGCCATGGACGAACTCGACCAGCCGCTTCCAGGCGACCTCATGCTCGGGCGCATAGAAACCGGGGCAGCCAGGCGTGATGCGGCCCTCCGGGCTGACGCAGGTCATCTCGATGTAGAGGAGGCCGGCGCCGCCCTTGGCCCGTTCGGCGTAATGGGCGAAATGCCAGTCGGTCGGACAGCCGTCGACGGCCTTGTACTGCGCCATCGGCGAGACGACGATGCGGTTCTGCAGCGTCATGTCGCGCAGCCGGAACGGCGCGAACATCGGCGCGCGACGAAGACTGTTGCCGCCGGCTCCGGCCTGGCGCTGAAACCATTCTTCAGCGCCGGCCAGCCATTCGGCATCGCGCAGCCGCAAATTTTCGTGGCCGATGCGCTGCGAGCGGGTCAGCAGCGAATAGTTGAACTGCACTGGATCGAGGCCGAGATAGCGCTCGACCTCCTCGAACCATTCGAGCGAATTGCGCGCCGCCGACTGCAGCTTCAGCACTTCGGTGCGCCGCGCATCCTCATATTTGCGGAAGGCCGCATCGAGGCCCGGCTCGGACTCGACATAGTCGGCCAGCGCAACCGCGCTTTCCAGCGCCAGCTTGGTGCCGGAGCCGATCGAGAAATGCGCGCTCGCCGCCGCGTCGCCCATCAGCGCCAGGTTCTTGTAGGACCAGCGTTCGCACAAGACGCGTGGGAAATTGATCCACGCCGAGCCGCGGATATGATTGGCGTTGGTCATCAGCGCGTGGCCGCCCAGATGCCTGGCGAAGATGCGCTCGCAGACGGCGATCGATTCCTGCTGCGACATCGCGCCGAAGCCGAAGCGCTGCCAGGTCTGCTCGCTGCATTCGACGATGAAGGTCGCGGTATCGCTGTCGAACTGGTAGGCATGCGCCCACACCCAGCCATGCTCGGTCTTTTCGAAGATGAAGGTGAAGGCATCGTCGAATTTCTGGTGGGTGCCGAGCCAGACGAACTTGCATTTACGGATGTCGATATCGGGCTTGAACACGTCGACGAAGGCGCCCCGCGCTTTCGAGTTCAGCCCATCGGCGGCGACGACCAGATCGTGCGTCTCCATATACGGCTTGGGATCGGCGATGTCGGTCTCGAAGACCAGCTTGACGCCTAGTTCGCGCGCCCGCCGCTGCAGCAGCGTGAGCAGCCGCTTGCGGCCGATGCCGCAAAAGCCGTGGCCGGTCGAGACCGTGCGCACGCCGTCATGGATGACGGCAATGTCGTCCCAATAGGCGAAGTGCTTGCGGATCCAGACGGCGCTGACCGGGTCGTTCTTGGTCAGGTTCTCCAGCGTTTCGGCCGACAGCACGACGCCCCAGCCGAACGTATCATCGGCACGGTTGCGCTCGAGCACCGTCACTTCATGCGCGGCATCCCTGAGCTTCAGCGAGATGGCAAAGTAGAGCCCGGCTGGTCCGCCGCCGAGAACCGCAACTTTCATCGTGCGATCTCCTCTTCGCTTCTGTCCGTCGAGTTTACGCCTGAGGCGGATTAATTCAAGCTTGAAGTTTCAGGATTGAAACAATCCGCCTCGGAAACCCAGCTTGCCGGCAATCGGCTTGCGCAGGCCAGGGACGCCCGGACTATTTTTCCGGGTTCTTCGGGCTCCACAGCACCGTCTCCGCATCTTTTTCATAGGCCATGCCATTGGGATAGCTGATCGCTTCCAACTGCAAGCCCCAAGGCGCCTGGAAGTAGAGGATGGTCTGGCCTGCGGCCGGGCCTTCGGTAACCGGCAGCGGCCCCATCCGCGTCTTGACGCTCTTGCCGTCAAGATAGGTTTTTGCGGCGGCGATGTCGTCGACATAGAAGGCGATATGGAAGCCGCCTATGTCGCTGTTGCGAGGCGTCAGGTCCTTCTGGTCCGGCGCAGTGTATTTGAACAGCTCGATGTTCGACCCGTGTCCGCAGCGGACCAGGGTGATCTCCTCGATCACCGCCTTGGGATCGACGCCCAGCAGATCCTGCATGAACGTGCCCTTGTCGTCGGCGAACGGGCCGAACGACATCGCCTTCTTGCAGCCAACCACTTCGGTGAAGAACTCGACTGCCTGCTGCATGTCGGGGACGGTGACCCCGGTGTGGTCGTGGCCACGCATGCCGGGTATCGAATCAGCCGAGGCTGTCCCCATCGAGCCGAGCAGAGCTGCCGCAAGCATCGTGTTTCTGATCGCGTATTTCATTCCAGTTCTCCTCCGTTTCGCGAGCTGACTTGTCGACGCACGTCCGAGGCCCGCCCTTCGGCGTGCGAATAGGATTGTGTTTCATGCCGGCGCCTTTGCGGCGGGCAGCAACCAAGCGTCATCGATCTCGGGCAGCGGAATGGCGGCGAGGAGGTCGCGCGTGTAGGCCTGCTGAGGCTTCTCGAACAAAGTATCCGTCGCGCTGGCTTCGACGATCGCGCCTTCGCGCATGACGATCACTTGCCTGCAGAGCCGCCGGATCACCGACAGATCATGGCTGATGAAGGCAATGGTGAGGCCCATCTCGGCGGCGAGTTTTTCCAGCAGCATGAGGATCTGCGCCTGGGTCGAGACGTCGAGGCCGGAGACGATCTCGTCGGCCAGCACGAATTTCGGCGACAGCGCCAGGGCGCGGGCGATGCCGACACGCTGGCGCTGGCCGCCCGACAATTCGTGGCGGTAGCGGCTGGCAAAGCTCTGCGGCAGCCCGACGCGCTTCAACGCCTCGGCGACGCGCGCCTTGAGATTATCGCCAAGGCCGTTCTGCTTGAGGGGTGCTGCGATGATGCTGGCAATGGTGCGGCGCGGGTTGAGCGACGACATCGGATCCTGGAAGATCATCTGCAGATTGCGGCGCAGCGGCCGCAGCTCATTCTCCGCCAGATGCGTGATGTCGCGGCCGTCGAAGGTGACGGTGCCGGCGCTCGGCTCCAAAAGCCGCACCAGCGCGCGGCCAAGCGTCGATTTGCCGGAGCCGGATTCGCCGACGATGCCGGTTACCGATCCCCTTGGCAGGTCGAAATCGAGGCCTTTCAGGATCTCGGCCATTGGCGCGCGACCGATCAGCGGCTTGCGCGTCATGTCGGGCAGCGCGACCTTCAGCCCACGTACGGAAAACAGCGGCTCAGTCATGCGGTCGCCTCCAGGCCTGATCGGCAGAAGCGATCTCCGCAGCAAGCCCGGCCAATACCGCCTCGTCCACCGGTTTCAGCGATGCAAGCGGATCGGTGTAGCGCGGCGTCGCCGCCATCAGCGCCCGTGTGTAGGCGTGCTGCGGGGCGGCGAAGAGGACAGCCGTCTCGGCCTCCTCCACCACCTTGCCGGCATAGAGCACGGAAACTTTCTGGCTGATCTTGGCGACGACGCCGAGATCGTGGGTGACGAACAGGATCGCCGTGCCGTGCTCGCGCTGCAATTGCGCGATCAGCCGCAGGATCTGCTTCTGCACGGTTACGTCGAGCGCCGTGGTCGGCTCGTCGGCGACGATCAGCCTTGGTTCGGCTGCGAACGCCGCGGCGATCAGCACGCGCTGGCGCATGCCGCCGGACAGCTCGTGCGGATAGCATTTGAGGACACGCTCGGGATCGCGGATCTGCACCTCGTCCAGCAATTGCCGGATGCGTGCATCGGCCTTCTCGCCGCTCCAGCGCAGGATGCGCACCAGCCGGTCGGTCATCTGCGGGCCGATGCGGCGCGACGGATTGAGCGCGGTCAAGGGATCCTGTGGGATCAGCGCCGTGCGCGCGCCGATCAGCGTGCGCCGTGCCCTGGGCTGGAGCTTGCCGAGGTCCTCGCCCTCGAAAAGCATATCGCCTTCGACGATGCGTACGCTGGGTGGCAGCACGCCGAGCACCGCCTTGCCGATCATCGTCTTGCCGGCGCCGCTCTCGCCGACCAGCGCCCGGACTTCTCCGGGCCCGACGGCTAGCGACACCGAGCGCAGCACGCGCAAGCCATTAGGCAGCACCGCGCTAAGGCTGCGTATGTCCAGGCAGGGTTTCGCGGGCGCGTTCATCGCAGCACCGGATCGAAACGTGCCCTGAGACCTTCGCCGAACTGGCTGAACGACAGCACCGTCAGGATCAGGGTGACCAGCGGGAACACCAGCACCCACCAGGCCTGATGGATCGACAGGCGGCCCTCGGCGATGATGCCGCCCCAGGTCGGATCGTCGGTCGAGATCGACAGATTGACGAAGGACAGGATCGCCTCGACGATGACGGCAATGCCCATCTCAAGCGACAGCAGTGCGACGATCGACGGCACCACATTGGGCAGCACCTCGCGCAGCATGATGCCGATGCGGCCATAGCCGGCGATGCGGGCGTTCTCGACATAGTCCATTCGCGACTGGCCCATCGCCTCGGCGCGGATCACCCGGCAGAAGCGCGTCCAGTCGATGACGGCGATGGCGATGATGACCGAGCTCAAGCCGGTACCGAGCACGGCGACCAGCAGGATGGCAAACAGCACCGGCGGGAACGCCATCCAGACATCGACGATGCGCGAGATGATGCGGTCGGCCCAGCCGCCGAAATAGCCTGATATCAGGCCGAGCGTCGAGCCGACCAGGCAGGCGGCGATCGCGGCGGCGAAGGCGACGATGAAGGCGATGCGGCCGCCGAAGATCAGCCGGGAGAGCAGGTCGCGGCCGAGGCTGTCGGTGCCGAGCCAGTAGCCGGGCTCTGCACCGGTCAGCCAGATCGGCGGCAGCCGCTCCAGCATCAAATCCTGCGCCAGCGGGTCCTGCGGTGCGACCAGCGGCGCGAAAATTGCGGCCAGCAGCGCAATCAGCAGCCAGCCGCCGGCCAGCCACAGGCGTGCCCGCGAGCCATGTCTTGAAATACGGGCCTCATCCATGGCGCAGCCTCGGATTGAGCAGCGCATACATCATGTCGACGGCAAGGTTGATCAGCACGAACAACAGCGCGAACACCAGCACGATGCCCTGGATCAGCGGCAGGTCGCGGTTGATGACGGCATCGATCGCCATATTGCCGAGGCCTTCATAGGAAAACAGCCGCTCGACGATGACCGTACCGCCGATCAGGAAGGTGAACTGCACGCCGACCAGCGTCAGCGTCGGCAGCGCCGCGTTCTTCAGCGCCTCGCGCAGGATGACCTGCGTTTCCGAAAAGCCCTTTACCCGCGCCAGCACGACATAGTCGAGGTCGAGCACTTCCTTGAGCGACTGTTTCAGCAACTGCGAGATGATGGCGGCCAGCGGCAGCGCCAAGGCCACGGCCGGCATCAGCACGTGCGCCAGCAAATCCTTGGTCAGGTCGAAGCGCAGTCGCACGATGCTTTCGAACAGATAGAATTGCGTGGCGAAGGGCAGGTCGAGCTGCGGCGACACCCGGCCGGAAATGTCGAAGATGGGCACCAGCACGCCGAACAGCAGGATCAGCACCAGGCCCCACAGGAAATCGGGAATCGAGAGCGCCGCACCGCTCGCAATGTCGATGCCGGCTTCGACCGCTGTGCCGCGCTCGCGCGCGCCGAGGATCGCCGTCGTGCCGCCGATCGCCACCGCCATCAGGAGCGCGACGGTGGCGAGTTCCAGCGTCGCCGGGAGGCGATTGAAGACCAACCCAAGCACGTCCTGACGCAGTGAGATCGACGTGCCGAAATCGCCCCTGACGACACCGGCCAGCCAGATGAAGAACTGCTGGACGATGGTCTTGTCGAGCCCGTAAAGCGCGCGCAGCCGGGCGATGTCGGCATCGGTCGCGCCGGGCGGCAGCATCATCGCGATTGGGTCGCCCGGCGCGACGCGGATGACGACGAAGACGACGACGGCCACACCGAACAGCGTGATCGCCATCGTCAGAAGACGGATCAGGAATCTTTGCAGCAGCATTCTGGCTTAAGCCTAATGCGTTTCAGTGACTGATGGAACGAACAGGCCCCCTCATCCGGCCGCTTCGCGGCCACCTTCTCCCCGAGGGGAGAAGAGGTCGCTGACGGCTGAGCCAGTCTCTTCTCCCCAGCTGGGGAGAAGGTGGCCCGAAGGGCCGGATGAGGGGGCCTGCGCAAGCAGAGGAGGCACGCTATCTTGCGACCGCGGGCCTCCTCGCGCTGATCTCAGGCCGGGCTCATCAGCGCCGGCAGAAGTGCGCCCGACACATGCTGTACGACGTTGACGCCCTTGGCATGCACGATCGGCTGCGCATACTGGATCAGCGGCAGCACATAGGCCTGTTCGGCGATGTATTTGTCGACGGCCTTCCAGCCGGCGATGCGCTTGGCCTCGTCCTTCTCGCCCCATAGCGGGTTGATCATGTCGATCAGGTCTTGACTGTCCCATACCGAATGCGGGCTTGGGCCATACATGGCGAAGCCGGTCGACGTCGTGGGATCGCCGATGGCATTGCCCCAATTGTAGAAGGCCGCCGGCGCCAGCTTGTCGGCTGCGCGCAGCTCGTAGTGCTTGGCGATCTCGTAGACCTCGATCTTCGCCTCGATACCGACCTTGCGCCACATGCCGACGATCGCCTGGATCATCTCGTAATCCTTGGGCTTGAAGCCCTTGGTCGTCTGTATCGTGAACTTGACCGGCTTTTCCGGCGAATAGCCGGATGCGGCCAGCAATTCCTTGGCCTTTTCCGGATTGTGCTCGACCTTGATCGACGCATCGTAGGCGGCGTATTCCGGTGTCTCCAGCGTATCTATGGGTTGGCCGTAGCCGCGCAGCAACCGATCGACCAAAAGCTTTTTGTCGACCGCCATCACCGCTGCCTGGCGGACGTTCTTGTCCAGCATCACGTCGATGTCGTTGAAGAAGATCATGCCGATGTCGGAAACATTCTTGCACGAGCCGGCAAGCCCGTCCTTGGCGATCAGGCGGTCATATTCCTCGTAAGGAATTTCCAGCGTCACCTGCGAGGAACCGGACTCGATCTCGGCGACGCGGCTCGCCGCATCGGTGACGAACTTGATGGTCACGTTTTCGAAGGCCGGCTTGCCGCCCCAGTAGTTCGGGTTGGCTTTAAGCCGCAGGAAGGCGTTGCGCTCGAATTTGTCGACCATATAGGGTCCGGTGCCGATCGGAGCTTTCTCGAAGCCTTCGGCGCCGACCTTCTCGTAATAGGCCTTCGGCATGATGTAGCCGGTGAGGAACGACATCCACTTGAAATACACCGGGTCGAACTGCACGACATCGCCGGTGATCTTGTTGCCGTCGATCTTGAAGTTGTTGACGTTCTTCCAGACGAACTGGATCGGGTTGCCGGTCTTTTCGTCGCCCGCCCGCTGCAGCGACCAGACCACGTCTTCGGCCGTAAATGGCGAGCCGTCATGCCATTTCACGCCCTCGCGCACCGTCATCATGATCTTGCCGCGATCTTCGTTCCAGCCCCATTCGGTGAGCAGGCCGGGCGCGAAGGAAAGATCCGGCTTCTGCGGGATGAACTGGTCGAACACCGATTGGTAGAGGCCCTGGATGGTCGGGTTGACGGCCGAAGGCCCGGTGGTCGGGTCCCAGGACGGCAGGTTGACATTGTAGGCGATGGTCAGTTCGCCGGCAGCCTTGGCGATTTGCGGCAGGCCGAGCGCCGTTGCGCCAAGTGCCGCCGCGCCATATCCGAGCAATTCTCGTCTGTTGATTGTCATGGTCGTTCCCCTGTTGCTTTTATGCGCGGTGTCGTTGTCGTTTCGTGGGTTCAGGCTCCTTGGGCAACCGCGCCTTGTCCTCCTTCACCCCTGGATGAAAAATGGTGCCTACCTCCCGCCAAGTTGTTGCGCGAGCATGAAGCCCGACGCCGCCCCGGTGCCGGCGCCCGGCCATGTTGCCGCCCCGGTCAGGTGCAGATTGCCGACCGGCGTGTTCCAGCCGGCGTAACCGCGCGCCGGCCGGAACAGGAAATTCTGCGCCAGATGATGGCTGCCGCAGATCTGGTCGCCGCCGACGAGGTTCGGGTTCTCGCGTTCGAGGTCGACGGGCGAGAACACGGCGCGGCCGAGGATCTTCCGGCGAAGGCCGGGCGCATAGCGCTCGATAATGTCGAGGACGCGCTCGGCGTAGTGCTCCCTAGCCTCGTCCCAGTGAGCCGCCGCGATCGTGCCCGCCGCATCGCCCACAATCTCGGCCGGCAGCATGCGCACCTGCACCCACAGCACGTGCTTGCCGTCTGGCGCACGCGAGGGATCGACCGCGGTCGGCTGGCCGACGACCAGCACCGGTTCATCCGGCAGCATGCCGGACATCGCCTGTTGATAGGTCCGCGACATGGCATCGAGCGACGGCGACAGATGCACATAGGCGAACTGCCGAAGCTCGGCACCGGCGCGCCAGTCCGGCAGATCGTCGAGTGCCAGATGGATCATCATCGTCCCCGGCGCGCGGCGGAATTTTTTCATGGCCGTGTCGAAGCCGGCATCGCCCGATCCATTACGCAAAAGTTTCCCGGTCAGCGCCTTGGGCGCGACACCGGCGATGACGGCCCTGGTGGCGGTGTGGGTCTCGCCGGAAGCGAGCCGCACGCCGGTCGCCTTGCCGGCCGAAACTGTGATCTCGGCAACATCAGCCTCGGTGACGATCTTGCCGCCGGCAGCCGTGAGCATGCCCGACAAAGCGCGGATGATGGTGTCGGCGCCGCCCTTGCCGAGCACCATGCCGAAGCACTGGTTGGCCATGGATTCAAGGTATGGGAATACCGCGCCGCCGGCGATGTCGGGCGCGAAATCGAGATGCATGCCCCAGGTGGCGAGCGTTGCCCTGACATGCGGCGACTCGAAGTTCTCCTCGAGCCAGGCGCGCGGCGAGGAAAGCAGCAACCGGCCAGTGTCGAGCGCGCCGGCAAGGCCCTTCTTGCGCCACAGGTTCCAGGCGGTGCCGGCCAGCGCACGGCCACTCATCGGTGCGCCCAGCAGCCGGAACAGATGCTCGGCCTCGGCAGGGAAAGCCGCGACCAGCCGGCGCCATGTCGCCGCGTCGGCCGCGGAAAAAGCCGCCATCCGCGACGCGGTCCTTTCCAGGTCGTTGCTGACGCCGAACCAGCGACCATCCGGGAAGGCACTGGCGAAGCAGTCGGCGACCGGCGCGAACTCCAGCCCGCGGGTTTTCAATTCATTTGCATATTTCTTGTGGAAGCCCGAACCAGCGAACAGGCTCACATTCATCGCACCGAAATCGTGCCGGAAGCCCGGCAGCGTGAATTCGCGCGTCTGGACGGCGCCGCCGATCGTTGCATTGCGTTCGAAAACCGCAGTTTTCCAACCTTTGAGCGCCAGATGCGCGGCGCATGCCAGACTGTTGTGGCCTGCCCCGACAAATATGGCGTCGAACTCGCTCACGCCCCGTCCCATTTCCTTTATGCTTAAAGATAATTGCAGATGCATATGTTTTCGTCTAGTAGGATATTAAGGGCCGCGAGAGCCTTCAGCACCATCGAGAAAGAGGGAACAGAGACCATGGAAACACAACAACTCCTCGGCGAAGTTGCCGGCCAGCTTCTTTCCGGCGCCATCCAGGTGGTCGACCTGACGGCGCCGCTCGGGCCGGACACGCCGCTGATCAAGCTGCCGCCGGAACTCGCGGTGGACACGCCGAAGATCGAGATCCACGCCATCTCCGCCTATGACAAGAATGGCCCGTGGTGGGCGTGGAACTGGTTGAAGCTCGGCGAGCATTCGGGCACCCATTTCGACGCGCCCAACCACTGGATCACCGGCAAGGATTATCCGGACGGCGCTACCGACACCATTCCGGCGCAGAACTTCGTCGGCCCCGTCAACGTCATCGACTGTTCGAAGCAAGCGGCAGCCGATCACGATTTCCTGCTCACCGTCGATCACATCAAGGCATGGGAAGCCGAACATGGCGCTATCAACGCGGGCGAGTGGGTGGTGATGCGCACCGACTGGTATAAGCGCAACGGCTCGGAAGCCGAGTTCCTCAACGCCAATGAGACTGGTCCGCACACGCCCGGCCCGACCGCCGAAGCCATCCAGTATCTGATCGGCAAGGACATCAAGGGCTGGGGTAGTGAGACGATCGGCACGGATGCTGGAAAAGCAGGCGGCATGGAGCCGCCATTCCCGGCGCACAGCCTGATGCACAAGGCCAACCGCTACGGCCTTGCCAGCCTCTGCAACCTCGACCGGCTGCCGCCGAAGGGCGCGATCCTGATCGCGGCACCGCTCAAGATCGAGCACGGTACCGGCAGCCCGATCCGCGCGCTGGCATTGGTGCCAAGGCAATAGGGTAGCTGCGGTCTTCGGGAGAAGATCATGTGCGCAGGCAATGCTGTAGTGACGGTTTGGGAGCAGCAGACCTGCAAGGCTGCGGCTCTACGGCGCCCCCCTCTGTCCTGCCGGACATCTCCCCCACTTGTGGGGAGATTGGCAGTTTCGGCGCCCCGCTCATTCCTGCGACGTTGGAGCGTGGCGAAGGCCAAGGTGACGGCCGATCTCCCCCCAAGTGGGGGAGATGTCCGGCAGGACAGAGGGGGGCGCCGTAGAGCGCCAATCTCTGCAATTGAACTCCTGCCGGTTAGGAGCAACCCTCGATGAGCGCTCCCGATCACATCATCGTCGGCAGCGGCATCAACGCGCTGGTTTGCGCGGCGATGCTCGGCGGCAAGGGGGCGAAGGTGCTGGTGCTCGAGCGCAACGACCGCATCGGCGGCTGCGTGCGCACCGAAGAAATCACCGCGCCCGGCTTCATCCACGACGTGATGGCGACGACCTTCGTCCTGTTCATCACCTCGCCGGCCTATGCGGCATTGGGCAAGGAACTGGCGCGGCACGGCCTGGAGTTTTGCAACACCTCCAGGCCGACCGGCGTGCTGCGCCCGGACGGCAGCCATGCCGTCCTGCGCACCGACCGTACCGCCAATGTAGCGGCGATCAATGCGCTTGCCGCGGGTGACGGCGACCGGCACGCAAACGATGTCGGCGAGATCGAGCGCAACGCCGGTCTGCTGTTCGGGCTGCTCGGCGGCAGCCTGTGGTCCTACCCGACGGCCAGGCTGCTGGCGGGTGAAGCCTGGCGGCGCGGCCCGCGCGGCCTTGCCGCCTTTCTCGGCGACGCACTGGTGCCGGCGCGCGGCTGGCTGGAAAGCACCTACCAGTCGGAAACCATGCGCGCGCTGTGGGCGCCCTGGGTGCTGCATGCCGGCCTCGGGCCTGAGGACGCGTTCTCCGGCCAGATCGCCAGGGTCATCGCCTTCGCGCTTGAGGCGGCCGGCGCGCCGATCGTCAAGGGCGGCGCCAGGAACCTGCTGTCCGCCTTCGAAGCCCTGATCAGGGAACGTGGCGGCGAAATCCGCACCGGCGCCGACGTCGCGGCTATCGTCCAAAGCGGAGGCCGCGCCACCGGCGTGCGGCTGGCTTCGGGCGAAACGGTCACGGCGAACAAGAGCGTTATCTGCTCGGTCACGCCGACCCAGCTCTACGAGCGGCTGCTCGGCGACGCGGCCTCGAAAGCCGACGTCGAGGCAGCGCAAAAATACCGCTACGGCAAGGGCAATTTCCAGATCCACTATGCCTTGGATAAACCACCGGCATGGCGCGGCGACGGCCTGGACAAGGTCGCGCTGCTGCATCTGACGCCCGGGTTGGATGGCGTGTCGAAGGCCTGCAACGAGGCCGTGCGCGGCATGTTGCCTGAGGTGCCGACCATCTGTGTCGGCCAGCCGCACGCGCTCGACCCATCGCGCTGCCCGGATGGCAAGGCGGTCCTGTGGCTGCAATTGCCCGAGGCGCCACGGCATATCAAGGGCGATGCCGCCGGCAAACTGCAGATACCGGCCGACGGCCGCTGGACCGAGGCATTGCGCGAAGCCTATGCCGATCGTGCCGAAGCGATCCTCGCCAGCCATATAGGCGGGTTCAAGGACAGCGTTATCGCACGTCGTGCCTATTCGCCGGCTGATCTCGAAGCGATGAACATCAACCTGGTTGGCGGCGACCCCTATGGCGGCTCCTCGACCATCGACCAGTCGTTCCTGTGGCGGCCGTTCAAGACGAGCCGCAATCACGCCACCGAGGTCAAGGGACTCTACCACATCGGCGCCTCGACCCATCCGGGTGCTGGCTTGGGCGGCGGCTCCGGCTTTCTCCTGGCGGGGAGGCTGTGATGGAACAGAAGGTCGAAAGGCGCCAGCGCATCTCGACTTTGGGCCAGATCGGCCTGCAGCAGTTCGCGCCCTATCTGATGAACCGCATCATGGGCCGCTACAATGCCACCTTGCGCGACAATTTCCGCAAGCAGGGCCTGACCATTCCACAGGTGAGGACGCTGGCCGTGCTGTCGGTCACCGATGGCGTCACCGTCAACGATCTCTCGGTCTATACTGTCATCGAGCAGTCGACCTTGAGCCGCACGCTCGACACGCTGGAGGGACAAGGGTTTGTTCGGCGCGAGCAGGGGGTCACCGACAGCCGGATCCGCCATGTGTTCCTGACCGACGATGGCCGCGCCGAATTCGCGCGCGCCTGGCCGGCCATGCACGACGCTTTCGAGACGATGTTCGACGACATCGACGATGCCGAATATGCGGCGCTGATCGCGACGCTGCAAAAGATGCTGAAGAACATTCGCAAGCACGACATCTGACGATCTTACGCGCCGCCATCGGGGCGGTAACGGAAGGAGCCCAAAATGGCCGAACGGTCTTTTGCCAAGGAAGTCGAAAAGCTCAGGCTCGGCGCCGGCGAGGAGTTTTCCGGCGAGGGCATTCTGGCCATCACCAAGGCGCTGCTGCAATGCGGCGTCGGCTATGTCGGCGGCTATCAAGGTGCACCGATCAGCCATTTGATGGACGTGCTGGCCGACGCGCAGGACATCCTCGGCGAGCTCGGCGTGCATTTCGAGGCGAGCGCCTCGGAAGCGACCGCCACTGCCATGCTGGCGGCATCGGTGCACTATCCGATCCGCGGTGCGGCGACCTTCAAGTCGACGGTCGGCACCAATGTCGCCTCCGACGCGCTCGCCAATCTCGCGTCCGGCGGCGTCACCGGCGGCGCATTGATCATCGTCGGCGAGGATTACGGCGAAGGCTCCTCGATCATGCAGGAGCGCAGCCACGCCTTTGCCATGAAGAGCCAGGTCTGGCTGCTCGATCCGCGACCGAACCTGCCGTCGATCGTCAAGGCGGTGGAGGACGGCTTCGAGCTGTCCGAGGTTTCCAACACGCCGGTCATGCTGCAGGTTCGCATCCGCTGCTGCCATGTCCACGGCCATTTCATTGCCAAGGACAACAAGCGCCCGGCGATGACGGTGGCGGATGCCCTCGAGGCGCCGCGCCGCGACACCGGCCGCATCGTGCTGCCGCCCGCGTCCTTCCTGCACGAGAAGGAAAAGGTGCAGAAACGCTGGCCGGCGGCGGTCGATTTCATCCGCACCAACAGGATCAACGAGTTTTTCGGCCCGGAGCACGACTCGGTCGGCATCGTCATGCAGGGCGGCATGTACAATTCGGTCATCCGGGCGCTGCAGCGGCTCGGCCTCGCCGACACCTATGGCGACACCGATGTGCCGCTCTACGTGCTCAACGCCGTCTATCCCTTAGTCGATGACGAGTTCCTGTCCTTCTGCGAAGGCAAGGACGCCGTGCTCGTCGTCGAGGAAGGCCAGCCCAACTACATCGAGCAGGCCTTTGCCGCGATGCTGCACAAGGCCGGGCGCGGCACCAAACTCGTCGGCAAGGAACATCTGCCTATGGCCGGCGAATACACCGGCCAGGTGATGCTCGACGGCATCGGATCGTTCCTGCGCGCCACCATCCCGCATCTGCTGCCAAGCGAGGTCCGCGCGCCGAACAAGATCGGCGACGGGCTCGACACCGCCGACCTGATCAACGTCGTCCCGGGCCGCCCGCCCGGCTTCTGCGTCGGCTGCCCGGAAAGGCCGATCTTCGCCGCGACCAAGCTGGTCGAGCAGGAGTTGGGCAAGCACCACATCGCCTCCGATATTGGCTGCCACCTGTTCTCGATCATGCCGCCTTTCGAGCTCGGCGCCACCACTATGGGCTACGGGCTGGGGCCAGCCTCGGCTTCGGCGTTCAATTCGCCCGATGCCAAGCGCCGCTCGATCTCCTTCGTCGGCGACGGCGGCTTCTGGCACAACGGCCTGACCTCCTCGGTCGGCAACGCCGTCTTCAACCAGAACGACGGCGTCATCGTCATCGTCGACAATTTCTATTCGGCCGCGACCGGAGGGCAGGACATCCTGTCATCCCGCGCCGGCAACAAAACGAAATCGACCAAGCATCCGATCACCGAGGCGGTGAAAGGCATGGGCGTCAAATGGCTACGCCACATCGACCGCACCTACGACGTAGCCAAGATGCAAGACACGCTGCGCGAGGCGCTGACGACGGACGAAAAGGGCCCGAAAGTCATTGTCGCCTCGTCCGAATGCATGCTCAACCGGCAGCGCCGCGAAAAGCCCTTGGTCGACAAGGCCATCAAGGGCGGGACGCGCATCGTCAAGCCGAAATTTGGTGTCGACGAGGACATCTGCACCGGCGACCATGCCTGCATGCGGCTCTCCGGCTGCCCGTCGCTTTCGGTGAAATCGCTGGACGATCCGTTGCGTGACGATCCGGTGGCGCATATCGACCAGAGCTGTGTCGGCTGCGGCAATTGCGGCGAGGTCGCCGATGCGGCGGTGCTCTGCCCGTCCTTCTACCGCGCCGACGTGGTGCACAATCCGAGCCGCTGGGACCGTTTCCTTGAAGCCGCTCGCCGCGCTACGATCGGCCTCTTGCAGCGGCGTCGTGAAAGCCGGCGCCTGATATTCGCCGATGCTTGACGCTGTCCCATCAAGCCGTTCCAAGGCCGGCGCGCCGGACGACGAGCGCGTCATCAAGCTTGCCGTGCTGGCGGTCGGCGGCCAAGGCGGCGGCGTGCTGGCCGACTGGATCACCGACGTCGCCGAGCGCAACGGTTACATCGCGCAATCGACCTCGGTCGCCGGCGTCGCCCAGCGCACCGGCGCCACCATCTATTACGTCGAGATGTGCCGCGACACCGGCCGGCTGCCGGTCTTCGCGTTGTCGCCGTCGCAGGGCGATGTCGACATCCTGATTGCCGCCGAACTGATGGAGGCCGGCCGCGCCATCATCCGCGGCTTCGTCACGCCCGAGCGCACGACGCTGATCGCCTCGTCGCACCGCATCGCAGCGGTCTCGGAGAAGATCGAGCCCGGCGATGGCCGCGCCTCGTCCTCCAAGGTGCACGCCACGGCGGAGGCAGCGGCCAAGCGCTTCATCGCCTTCGACATGGAGAAGATCGCCGCCGACAATGGCTCGATGATCTCGGCCAGCCTGCTCGGCGCGCTCGCTGGCTCCGATGCCTTGCCGTTCACACGCAAGAGCTACGAGCAGGCGGTCAGTGCCGGCGGCCGCGGTGTGAAGGCCAGCCTCGCCGCCTTCGGCGCCGCCTATGATCGGGCGCGCGGCATCGCGAGTGCGCCTTCGGGCGACAAGACTGCAGGACCGGCGGCCGCTGAAACCGGCTCGGGCGCGGCGACAGAAGTCAGCGGTCCGGAAAGCCTGTTGAGTGGCTGGCGACAACTCGCGGCGCGCGTCGCCACGCTGCCTGTACCCGCGCGCGACATGGCGCTTCGCGGCCTGAAAAAAGTCGTCGACTATCAGGACATCGCTTATGGCGGCGAATATCTCGACAGGCTCGACCGGGCCGTCGCTCTGGACAATGCCGAACACGCCTACGCGCTGTCGATCGCCGCCGCCAAGCACCTCGCCAATGCCATGTGCTACGACGACATGATCCGCGTCGCCGACCTGAAGACGCGCTCTAGCCGCGACCGACGCGTACGCCGCGAGGTCGGCGTCAAGGACGGCTCGGTGCTGCAGGTGACCGAATATTTCCATCCGCGCATCGAGGAATTCTGCGGCACGCTGCCAGCCGGGCTCGGCAGCTACATCGAGGACCGGCCGAAGCTCGCCGCCTTCCTCGACCGCCGCATCAATCGCGGCCGCCATATCCGGACCGACAGCTTTGCCGGCTTTGCCGCATTGTGGTTTATCGGCGGCCTGCGCCGCTGGCGCCGCCGCCTGCTGCGCCACAAGGTCGAGACCGCGCATCTCGAGCGCTGGTACGCGCTGGCGCTCGGCCAAGTCGGCCAGGACTACGCGCTTGGCACGGAGATCCTCAATTGCCGCCGCCTGATCAAGGGCTACAGCGACACCCATACCCGCGCGCAATCCAAGTTCGATCGCGTGCTGTCGGCGCTCGACCTGCTCAAGGGCCGTCCGGACGCCGCCGACTGGATCCGGCGCCTGCGCGAAGCCGCGCTGAAGGACGAAAAGGGCGACATGCTCGACGGCGCGCTGAAGACCGTGGCGACGCTGGGCGACAATCGGGTGAGCTGAGCGGCCTTTTTCAAGCTCCGGCAGCGGTTGCTTCGCAGAAATCCAGCCCGCTTCGCCTCTGCTTGCCGACCTCTGCCGCGTTGGCTGCCTGCCTGTTTGTAGTCTTCATGCCTGCGGTAGCAGCAAACATATCGGCTCCGGGACAAATAACGCCCGCTTCCGAGGGTTGATTTGCCAAATCGCCGCGGTCATGTGAGGTCATGGGCAATGAGCGTGTTGCACTCGCCGCGCCGCTCCGTCTGATGGCTACTTCCGCAGCATGATCGAGGGCATGAAGGAGTGGCGATAGAACAAACAGGGATCAAAAAACCCTGTACATCCCAGTGCTGTGGAGTCAAAGGTCGGCATCCATATTAGGGGAGTCATCTTCAACCAAGGATTCGTTCCCAGATGACCTCTCTCCAAATTGCCTACGTCATGATTGCGCTGTCCTACCTTGCCGCCGTGGTAGCGCTTGGGACGCTGCACTAACGCCTTCCTTGCTAAGGGCGATGGCGGCGTTTCGGCCGTCTTTATCTATGGAATAATCCCAGCCGCCCGCATAGCTCGTCGCAGCAGTATTTTGTCCCGATACTCTTCCAGGGCCTCCTCGGTCCATTCGTACCAGGCGTGGTTAAGCAGCCTATCATCGCTGGCCACTTTGGGCAGAGGCAATTTTCCATGCTCTGGCGCAAGTCTTTCTAGATATCTTCGACGCGTCCACCAAATCATCAAATCCGCTGCCTGCAACGGTAAGACATCCTTTTCGTCAAGAAACACTGGTCGCGATCCTATAAGCGTTTTATCAGCGAAGGTGCTTTGTTTGAAATTATCCCATTGAGAAAGGATGCGGCCCTTCTCGGTGGTGTCGTCAAAGATGAAATCGATAGGATCAGAGACACAGATTTCCTTCTGTTCTACAGTAATATTGCTGATCAACTGAAAGGTCATAAATTCGTACGGAGTTTTAATGGTGCCAAGGCTTTTGATAAATTTGTCAAATAGACTCTGTTGAAGCATCATTGACGTCGCGAACATGGCGTGATTCAGAATAACTTGGTTAAGTAGCCTTACTCTCTCGTCTCTCCTTTCCTCGCTCCATTCAAGAAACTGCCCGGTGAGGCGTTGCGCTTCATAGGATTTGAAATAGGCGATACTCGGTTTCATATCGAGAAAGATTTGCCATTCGTTCGAAAACGCAGCCCATTGTTCAGTTGAGCCGACAAACCCACCTATTCCCATCGCTGGCGGCGTCCCGTTTCCGCTTTCATCGATGTAAGCTTGGAGCGCCACCACATGGCCCTTTCTGTATCTCTTCCTGCGTTTGGATGCGGCCATGTCGGTCAGAAGAGGTAATAGGCGATGGCCTTGTAGATGACCCAAAGCAGGCCCCCGAGGACTACCAGGGCTAAGAAGTCGTCGTGCAGGTTGTCAAAAAGGCTCTTGCGTCTGTGAGAGAAAGGAAACGCGCTGGGCGTGTACTCGACCCTCGCCTGGTAACGCTTCCATGCTCTCTGGAGCGCATTTTTGGGTTCATCCGACATTTTGCGAATGTGCCAGCTGTTTGGTTGTTTTGCCAGTGATCGCTGGGAGGCATGGGTGATGGCGAGAATTTCTCAGCATTACGCGCCGCCCGCAGAGTTGGACGGCGCGTATAGCTCTATGTTCGAGTTTCTAGTTGCTGATGAAGCTGAATATCTGCTGGGCTAACGGCGAGAGTGAGTAGACGTTGGCCACAAAGCCAAGCGCCACCAACCCGACGAAAGCCAGCGCCGCGACATAAAAGTCATGACGTTAACTCCGGTATCGATCTGTTCGTTGAACGGTTCGATTTGGGTGATGACGAGCGGGGCATTGTCCGCACGCCTCGGGGTCCGCAAATGGTTTCAGGATAAGCCGGGCCGCCCTCACTATGATCTTTCGAAGGCGACACGCGCGAAGGCTGTTGCTCTAGGCGCCTTTGAGGTGTCCAGCCATGCCCTTGTCGAGGCGTTGAAGCGGGCGAACGGATGACGCACAAATTTGCTACAGGGTGCTACCACGGCGTTTTTCGCTCTACACCTCGGAAACCCGCAAAGCCTTGAGAAATATTGGTGCCGCTTGCGTGACTCGAACACGCGACCCCATCATTACGAATGATGTGCTCTACCAACTGAGCTAAAGCGGCCCGGGAAGCCGAGCTTCCAAGATGGGCTGCGTGATAGACGCAACCGGCCGCGAATTCAAGATGGCAGCCGCGATTTCAGGACGAGGCAATTCGTGCCGCCTTCGTTCGGGCGCAAGCGCAGCCGCTCCGCCATAGGCCGCGTGACGCCGCATCGGCAGGCCGCGCGACCGCCACGTTGGCCGTGAGCGGAAAATCCGCGAAAAATGTTGATTCCTTTACCGAAAACCGCCGAAATCGGTTTTGTACCCCTCGGCAAGGCAGAATGCGGCCGCTCGCTTGTTGATTGATTGGTCGCCTGCGGCTAACGATCATGACAATGTGAGTGAAATTGCAGAGGGAATTCGCTTGGACGCGATCGAAAAAGCGATCCGCAATGCCTTTGAGAAAGGCAATGCCGACGACCGGGCGTTTCGCGAGCGGGTCTATCGATCGGCTTTCGCGGCACTCGACCGTGCCCTGCAGGCCAATCCAAACGTCACCGTGGAAGTCGCCATCAAGCGCCGCAAGGCGGTCCAGGCGAAGATCACCGAAATCGAATCGGAATTCCTGCCGGCGGTTGCCGACGTCGCCGCGCCGACCGACAGTTTGGAGACAGCACCGGAGGTGGAGCCTCCGGCCGAAAGCGAAGCTGAAGCCGAGCCTACGCCCGATGTCGTCGTCGACGGTCCGGCGCAGCCGCCCGAATCCGATGCGCCGCGGTCGCGCGTCCTGCCGGTGGTCCCCGACATCATGCCCGATGCGCCTGTTCCCGAGGCGCCGGTGATCGACATGGGGGCCTCGGCTCCGACCGAAGCCGAAATCGACGACGCGGAAGTGGCGCCCGACCGCGACGACCGGCGGGCGAGGCGGCGGCGCCTGCCTTTGACCGCGATCTTCTTCGGTGTGACGCTGCTCGCAGCCGCCGGTATCGGCCTTTATTTCGCCAACCAGACCGGCGTCTTCAAATCGGCGACCGAGCTCGACACGGCGCCACCGGAAGCGCCGCCAACGGTCGATGGCGATGATTTCACGCCGGACGACACCGCTTCGCCGCCGAAGCAGGGCGAGCAGGACCAGGCGCGCGACTGGATCAACGTCTTTTCGCCGGGTGACCCGACGCAGGTCAACGCACCGTCGGACGCCAAGGCCGACGTCATCCAGGACGAAAGCGGTTCCTTCCTGCGCATCCGTTCGGGAGCATCCGGTTCGGCCATCAGCTTCGACGTCGGGCAAGGCGTGTTGGAAAAACTAGCCGGCAAGCATGCCACATTCGACATCATCGCACGCTCCGAGGAGGGCCAGGAGACGCAGATTTCCGTCGATTGCAATTTCGGCGAACTCGGCGACTGCGGCCGCAAGCGCTATGCCGTCGGTCGCGAGCGCAATGAATATCTGTTCGACGTGCGCTTTCCCGACAAGCATCCGGGTGCTGCCGGCACCATCGCCATCAATTCCGACTTCGACAAGCAGGGCAAGTCGGTCGACATCTACGAGATCCGCGTTTCAGTCGTTCCCTAACTGTCGAGCAGCGCCTGCAGCGTCTCGATGCGGTCGGCTTCGGCCGCCGGCTTGTCCCAGCGCAGCCGCGAAATGCGGGGGAAGCGCATGGCGACGCCGGATTTGTGCCGCGTCGAGCGGTTGAGCCCTTCGAACGCCACCTCGAGCACCAGGCCTTGTCTGCGGTCGGCCCGTACCGAGCGCACCGGGCCAAAGCGCTCGATCGTATTGTCGCGGACATATTTGTCGATTTGCCTCAGTTCCTCGTCGGTGAAGCCGAAATAGGCTTTTCCCACCGGCACCAGCTCCTCCGATCCTTCCGGCCCGGACCAGACGCCGAATGTGTAGTCGGAATAGAAGCTCGAGCGTTTGCCGTGGCCGCGCTGGGCATACATCAGCACCGCGTCGACCGTGTGCGGATCGCGTTTCCATTTGAACCACGGGCCCTTCGGCCGCCCGGCCACATAGGGCGAATCCCAGCGCTTCAGCATGACGCCTTCGATCACCGGATGCAGCGGCTTGCGGCGCAGTTCCTCGAGTGTCTGCCAGTTGGTGAATTCGACCAGCGGCGACAGATCGAAGCGGCTCGGATCGAGCGTCCTGACGAAGGCCTCGAGCCGGCCGCGCCGTTCGCGGAAGGGAAGTCCGCGCACATCCTCGTCACCAATCTGCAGCGCATCGTAGCAGCGCATGAAGGCCGGGTATTGCTGCTGGATCTTGGGTGACACGCTCTTGCGGTTCAGCCGCTGCTGCAGGTCCGAGAACGTGCCCGTCGCCTGCCTGGGGTCACCGACCAGAAGCTCGCCGTCGAGGGCGCCTGAAAAATCCATCGCCTCGGCAAGATCCGGAAAGGCGCCGGAGACATCGTCACCGGTGCGCGAATAGAGCCGGCGAATGCCGCCTTCGCAAACCGCCTGGACGCGGATGCCGTCCCATTTCCACTCGGCCGCGTAGTCGGCCGGGTCGAGCTTTTCGAGGTCGCCGTCACCGACGGCATTCGACAGCATCACCGGCCTGAACAGCGCCAGCGCCGTCTTCCTGGGTTTTTCCGCCTTGCCCTCCAGCCAGGCGAACAGCCCGATATAGGGCGGCGTCAGCCCGTGCCAGAGTTCCTCGATTTCGGCGATGTCGACCTTGCCGAAATCGGCCAGCGCCTGCTTGGCCAGCCGCGCCGATACGCCGATGCGCAGGCCGCCGGTGACCAGCTTTATGATGGCAAAGCGTGCCGAAGTGCTGGCGCTGTCGAGCAGCCGGGCCAGCACCTGCGGCCCGTCGGAACGGCTCGCCGCCTGCAGCTTTGCCACCACCTCGGCCAGCGTCGGCTCGTGGTTCGCAATATCGGCCGGCGCTTGCGGCCAGACCAGCGACACGGTCTCGGCCAGGTCGCCGACATAGTCGTAGGAATAGCCGAACAGCACCGGATCCATGCGCTCGATCACCAGCGTGCGCAGCATCGCCGGCTTGACCGCGGCGATGGACAGATCGCCGGTGATGGCCGCCAGCGCCAGCCCGCGATCCGGATCCTCGACGCTGCGGAAATAGTCGGTCAAAAGCGTCAGCTTGCCATAGCGCGACGGCGTCAGGACGAGGCGATCGAGGAGCTCGGCGAAGCGGTTCATGGGAGGGGCGCCAATAGGATAGGTTTGCGCTCTGTCACACCCCCCTCCGGCCTGCCGGCCATCTCCCCCGCAAGGGGGGAGATCGGATGTCGCGACTGGTTTCGCCAATCTCCAGCGTTGAGGGAACGAGCGCGGCGCCGAAGCTGCCGATCTCCCCCCTCGTGGGGGAGATGGCCGGCAGGCCAGAGGGGGGCGCGACAGAACGCTACACCGTCGATTTCCACCATCAATCGCCCTCGTCCTCATAGCCAACCAGATGCAGCGGCCTGGCGGCGATGCCTTCGAGTTCGCACCAGCGCACCAGCGCCTCCTCGCGGCCATGCGTCACCCAGATTTCCTCGGCGCCGGTCTCCTTGATCGTCGCCGTCAGCTCGTCCCAGTCGGAATGGTCGGAGATGATCAGCGGCAGCTCGACGCCGCCCTGCTTGGCGCGCTGACGGATGCGCATCCAGCCTGAGGCGAAGCACGACATCGGGTCGGGAAAACGCCGCGCCCAGCGATCGGCGAAGGCGGATGGCGGGCCGACGACGATGGCGCCGGCAAAGTCGCTTTTTTGGCCGGTCTCGACGGTCGCCGGTTCCAATGCGCCGAGATCGATGCCCTGGCTCTGGTAATATTCGCTGAGTTTGGCCAGCGCGCCATGGATGTAGATCGGCTTTTCGTAGCCGGCATCGCGCAGCAGCCGCATGACGCGCTGCGCCTTGCCCAGCGCATAGGCGCCGACCAGATGCGTGCGCTCGGGAAACTGCTCGGTCGATCTCAGCAGCCGGGCAATCTCTTCGCTATCGGGCGGATGGCGGAACACAGGCAGACCGAAGGTCGCCTCGGTGATGAAGACATCGCATTTGAGCGGCTCGAACGGCTCGCAGGTCGCGTCCTTCTGGCGTTTATAGTCGCCGGACGCGACGATGCATCTGCCCTGATGCGCCACCTTGATCTGCGCCGAGCCCAGCACATGGCCGGCCGGATGAAAGCTGACGGCCACACCGTCAAGCGCAATCGTCTCGCCGAGCACCGCGGCTTGCGTCGTTCCGGCAAAACCTTCGCCGTAGCGCAGCCCCATAATATCGAGCGTCTGCTGCGTCGCCATCACCGAGCGGTGGCCGGAGCGGGCATGGTCGGAATGGCCATGTGTGATCAGCGCCCGATTGACCGGCCGCACCGGGTCGATGAAGAAATCGCCGGGCGGGCAATACAGCCCTTCCGGCCGGGGATGAAGCAGGTCGCTGGCGCGCATGGCCCCAAGATAGGCGCTAATTCCGGCGCGGGAAGCCTGTTGTAAGTCACTGCTGACTCCAGCATAGAGCGCAAGCCGGCTGCAAACACCCGGCGGAACCCGACCACATGAAACCGCTCCAGACCTCGTCCGGCGATTTGACCGCCGACCGCCGCGCCGACTATGCCGAAATGCTCTATGCATCCGGCGATCATGCGGCAGCGGCGGAATTGCTGCTCGGCGCGCTCGAACTGGCGCCGCACTGGGCGGCCGGCTGGTTCCGCCTCGGCGAGATGCAGGAAGCAGCGAGCGCGCCCGATCTCGCCGCGCAGGCCTGGGCGACGGCACTGCGGCTCGACCCGGCGGACCGGCTCGGCGCGGCGCTCAAGCTGCAATTGATCGGCAGGGCAGCGGCGGCCCCGGCGCCGCCCAGCGCCTTTGTCGAGACGCTGTACGACCACTATGCCAGGAGCTTCGAGGGTGAACTGGTCGACAGGCTAGGCTATCGTCTGCCCGAATGCCTCGACCGCGCCATCCGGGCAGCACGGCCGGGCCGGTTTTCGCTGGTGCTCGATCTCGGCTGCGGCACCGGCCTGATGGGCCAGAAGCTGCGGCCGATCGCCGATCGGCTAGAGGGTTACGACATCTCGGCCGGCATGCTGAGGCAGGCGCGCGCCAAAAGCGTCTACGATCTGCTCGTCAAAACGGACCTGCAGGAGTTTTGCTATTCTGGCCCGAAAGCCGATCTGGTGACGGCGGCCGATGTGTTCATCTATGTCGGCGCACTCGACAGGGTGGTGAACAAGATTGCCGGAATGCTTGCCGGCGGCGGTCTGTTTGCGTTCTCCATCGAGACGCTCCCCGGCGGCGAATCGTCCGGCAGCGTCGGCTTCGCCCTGCAGCCGTCGCGCCGCTACGCGCATTCGCAAAGCTATGTAGAGCGGGTTCTGGACGCCAACGGCTTTTCGGTCCTGTCGCTGCAGCCAACCATTATCCGGCAGGATCGCCGCCAACCAGTCGAAGGGCTGGCCGTCGTGGCAAGCTTGCTTTCCGGCAGCGTAAAATCTGGCTAAGACTCCTGCCGCTGCGCAGGAGCGCGGCAGCTGCGAAAGACAAGGAGCACGTTCATGCGCTGGAACATGATGGTCTTGGCGTCTTGCCTGGCGACGGCCGGCTGCGTCGGCAATTCGATGTCCGAACGGCAGGACGAAAACGTCCAGTCCTCGCTGCTATACGACAAGGTGCCTTGCGATCAATTGCTGGCGCAGCGCAACGGCCTGGCGCAGCAATATCATTTGCCGGTGGACGCCAAGCCGTCCTTCTCCAATCCGGCGACGGGCTTCGGCCCGTTCACGCCGGACATGCGCTCAAAAGCCAAGCGTGACGCCGACCAGGCAAGCGGCAAGATCGATGCCATGAACCGGTCGATCAGCCGCCGCGAATGCGGCAAGCCGCCCAAGCAGAACAAGCTCGGCCTGACCTGACCGGATCCTAATCCGCCACCTTCCACTGCTCGCGCGAGGCGCTGGCGGGATAGACGCCGAGAATGCGCATTTCGCGCGAGAAGAAGCGCAACTCGTCGAGCGCCAGCTTCACCAGCGGATCGTCGGGATGGCCCTCTATGTCGGCGTAGAACAGCGTCGCCGTGAACGCGCCGAGCTGGTAGCTTTCCAGCTTGGTCATGTTGATGCCGTTGGTGGCGAACCCGCCCATCGCCTTGTAGAGCGCCGCCGGCACGTTGCGCACGCGGAAGATGAAGGTCGTCATCATCCTGGCGTCGGCGGAGGGGCGTTCGGCCCATTGCTTGTTCTTGGTCAGCACGACGAAGCGGGTGACGTTGCTGTCGGTATCCTCGACATTCTCCTCGATGATGTCGAGCCCGTAGAGCGTCGAGGCCAGGGCCGGCGCCAGCGCGGCCATGGTGCGGTCCTTCATCGCGGCGACCATCTTGGCGGCGCCCGCGGTGTCGCCGGCCACCGTCGCCTTCCAGCCGTTCTTGCGGATGTATTTGCGGCATTGGCCGAGGGCGTGGATGTGGCTGTGCACGGTCCTGATCTCGTCGCGCCTGACGCTGGGTAGCACCATCAGCTGGAAGTGGATCGGCAGGAAGTATTCGCCGATGATGTGCAGCTTCGATTCCGGCAAGAGGTGATGGATGTCGGCGACGCGGCCGGCAATGGTGTTCTCGATCGGGATCATCGCCAGATCGGCCTTGCCGGTCTCGACGGCGTTGAAGGCGTCCTCGAAGGTCGGGCACGGCAACGGCTCCATCGACGGGAACATGTTGCGGCAAGCGGTGTCGGAATTGGCGCCCGGCTCGCCCTGGAAGGATATTTTGTTGGTCTTTTCAGGCATGCGCAGAGTCTCGGGAATTGGGGGAATTTCTTAGTTGGAAAGGAGCGCCCTGGCGCGTTCGAGATCGTCCGGCGTATCGACGCCCAGCGGCACCGACTGCACGATCTCCGCATCGATGCGCATGCCGGCCTCAAGCGCCCGCAACTGCTCCAGCCGCTCGCGGCGCTCCAGCGGCGACGGCCTCAGCGCAACGAAGCGCTCGAGTGCGGCGCGGCGATAGGCATAGAGGCCGATATGATGGTAGACCGGGCCTTCGCCCCAGGGTGCGGTGGCGCGGGTGAAATAGAGCGCCCTGAGCCTCGTCGCCGAGAGTGGCGAGCCGACCAGCTTGACGACGTTCGGATTGGTCTTTTCCTCGTCGCGGACGATCTCGACGCAGAGCGTGGCGATGTCGACCGCCGCGTTCTCGAAAGGCTTAAGCGCGGCGCCGATAATAAGGGGGTCGATGGTCGGCAGATCGCCCTGCACATTGACGACCGTCTCGACGCTGTTGCCAGGGTCGAGAATGGTCAGCGCTTCGAAGATGCGGTCGGAGCCGGTTTCGTGGTCCGCCCGCGTCATCACCGCCTCGAAACCATGCGCGCGCACCGCCTCCGCAACGCCTTGCGTATCGGTGGCGACGACCACCCGGCCGAGCCCGGCCTCGGCGGCGCGGCGGGCGACGTGGACGATCATCGGAGTGCCGGCAATGTCGGCCAGCGGCTTGCCCGGCAGGCGCGTCGAGGCCATGCGGGCCGGGATCAGGATGAGCGTGGACATGAGGCGGGCAGGGGCTCGAAAAAGAGGAGGACAAAAGTGGCAAAAGGTCTCACTGGCAGCGCCCTTATAGGTGTTGCAACGCCGGAGCAAAAGACCTAGTTTCCGCGCGATTTGACCGCCTCGCAGGGTGGTTCACGATACCGACGGACGGAGTGGACGGATCGGTCCGCCGGAAAAGGGAGCCTGGGGCGTATGGATTCCAACGAAGTCAACAAGCTGCTCGCCGCTTTCCTCGGCACGGTGTTCATTGTCTTTTCCGTTGGCATCGTATCCGACGCGCTGTTTGCCTCGCCGGCGCCGGAAAAGCCCGGCTTCGCCATCGAGGCGACCGAGCCCGCCGAAGGCGGCCCGGCCGCGCCCGCCGCGGAGGCCAAGCCGATCGCCGAGCTGCTGACCACTGCCAGCGCCGAAGCGGGCGCCGCCATCTTCAAGAAATGCCAGGCCTGCCATTCCGGCGAAAAGGGCGGCCCCAACAAGGTCGGCCCCGATCTGTGGGACATTATCGACCGTCCGGTCGCCGAGCATGAGGGCTTTGCCTATTCGGCCGGCATGAAGGAGTTCTCCAAGGGCGGCAGCGAGAAGTGGACCTACGACAATCTCAACCACTTCATCACCTCGCCGAAGAAGTTCGTGAAGGGCACCGCGATGGGCTTCGCCGGCCTGCCGAAGGACGAGGACCGCGCCAACGTCATCGCCTATCTGCGCACGCTGTCGGACAATCCGAAGCCGCTGCCGGCGCCCGGCGCCTCGGCCGAAAACGCGCCCGCCAAGCCGGCCGAAGGTGCAGCCCCTGCCAAGCCGGCAGAAGGCGCGGCGCCAGCCGCTCCGGCCGCAAAATAACAAAACGGTAATGATATAATCCTTGAAAAAGCCGGGTTCAGCCCGGCTTTTTCGTTAGGAAAAATGCATATGCGACGACAAAGCCGCTCCCTTGCGGTTTTCAGCGCCGCCAAATGATCTAGATTGGGCCCAGACGCTATGGTGACGGCGCTATATCGCGAAGAGGAGAACGCATGACGGTTGGCCGAGCGCGGACGCTTCTGAAATCGGTGCTGATGCTGGCTGCTTTTGCCGGCGGCCTGCAGGCGGCCTTAGCGGACGAATGGCGCACGACCTCGTCGCTGATCGGCGAATCCAAATATGGCGATAATTTCCAGCACTACGATTACGTCAATCCGGATGCACCCAAGGGCGGCACGCTGAATTCCGTGGTGCTTGGTACGTTCGACAGCTTCAATCCCTACATCGTGCAGGGTTCGCCGGCTGCCGGCTTCGCGCAGTTTGGCGGCGGCCTGCTCTACGACACGCTGATGGAGCAGGCGACCGACGAGGGCAGCACCAGCCATCCGCTGATCGCCGACGCCTACAAGTATCCGGCCGACTATTCCTCGGCGACCTACCGGCTCGATCCGCGGGCGAAATGGCACGACGGCCAGCCGATCACCACCGACGACGTGATCTGGTCGTTCCAGGTGCTGAAGGCCAACAGTCCGCAATATAGCCGCTATTTCGAAAACGTCACCGACGCGGTCGCGATCTCCGACCGCGAGGTGGAGTTCCATTTCAGCCAGAAGGGCAACCGCGAACTGCCCAAGATTCTCGGCGATCTCGTCGTATTGCCCAAGCACTGGTGGGAAGGTACCGACGCGAACGGCAAGAAGCGCGATGTCACAAAGCCGACGCAGGAGCCGCCGCTCGGCTCGGCCGCCTACAAGATCGCCAGCTTCAAGCCGGGCTCGGAAATCGTCTGGCAGCGCGTCCCGGACTACTGGGGTGCCAAGCTGCCGGTGAAGATCGGCCGCGAGAATTCCGACAGGCAGCGTTTCACCTATTTTCTCGACGACAATGCCGCCTGGCAGGCCTTCACCAAGGGCGGCTTGGACGACATCAAGCCGGAGAACAGTTCGAGGCGCTGGAACACGGCCTATAATTTCCCGGCAGTCCAGGCCGGCGACGTCATCAAGAAGGAATTCAAGACCGCGTCGCCCGAACCGATGCAGGCCTTCATGCTTAACACCAGGCGCCCGCTGTTTGGGGATCGCCTGGTGCGCGCCGCGCTGATGTATCCGTTCGATTTCGAGACGATGAACAGGACCCTGTTCTTCGGTTCCAACACCCGCACCAGCAGCTATTTCCAGGGCACGGAACTGGCGTCGAGCGGCCTGCCGCAAGGCAAGGAGCTCGAAATCCTGGAGCAGTACCGCGACAAGCTGCCGCCCGAAGTCTTCACCCAGGAATTCAAGCTGCCCGTCTACGACACCCCGCAGGCTGAGCGCAAATACCTGAAGACCGCGGTCGATCTGTTCGCCAAGGCCGGCTGGGTGATCAAGGGCGGCAAGATGGTCAACGCCACGACTGGGGAACCATTCAAATTCGAAATCCTCGGCTGGAACGACACCGACCAGGTGATCGCCAGCCCCTACATAGCCAATCTGCGTAAGATCGGCGTCGACGCGACGCTGCGCCTGATCGACCAGACCCAGTATATCAACCGCGTCACCCATTTCGACTTTGACGTGGTCACTTCGATACTCGGCCAGTCGGACTCTCCCGGTAATGAACAGCGCGATTTCTGGAGCTCCAAGGCCGCCGATTCGCCGGGATCGCGCAATTACGCCGGCATCAAGAATCCGGTCGTCGATGCGCTGGTCGACCGGATCATCTATGCCACCGACCGCGACGATCTCGTTGCCGCCACCCATGCGCTCGATCGGGTGCTGTTGTGGAATTTCTACGTCGTGCCGCAATATTACCGCGCCGTGGTCTGGCTGGCCTACTGGAACAAGTTCGGTATACCGGAAAAACAGCCCGCCTATAGCGGCGTCGACCAGAATTCCTGGTGGATCGATCCGGTCAAGGAAAAGGCGCTGGCGGCCAAATACAAGAGTGGCAATTGATGACGGCGCTGCCCCGTCGCGACTTCCTCGCCCTGGGCGGTGCCGCCGCGGCCGCAGCGCTGCTGCCCGGCCGGGCTTTCGCCACGATTCCGACCGGCGTGAAGCTGCACGGCCTGTCGGCCTTCGGCGATCTCAAATATCCTCCGGATTTCACGCATTTCGACTATGTCAATCCGGACGCTCCCAAGGGCGGCCGGATGAATTTCGCTCCGCCGAACTCCACCCTCAATCAGAGCTTCCTGACTTTCAACACGCTGAACTCGCTGGTGCTGAAAGGGGATTCGCCGCCGCGTACCGAGCTCTGCTTCGATTCGCTGATGGCAAGGGCAGTCGATGAGCCGGATGCGGTCTACGGCCTGCTGGCCGAATCCGTCACCTTGTCGCAGGACCGCAATGGCTACCGCTTCAGCCTGCGGCCGCAAGCGCGTTTCCATGATGGCTCGCCGCTGACCGCCGAAGACATTGCCTTCGCCTTGAACCTCTACAAAGACCGGGGACATCCGAACCTTTCCCAGGCGCTGCGGCATATGACGGATGCGGTCGCAGTCGATCCGCTTACGGTCAACCTTACCTTCAACGGCCAGCAGTCCGCGCAGAATATCCTCGCCGTCGTCGCAATGCCGATCGTGTCCAAAGCTTTCTATACGGCCAATGATTTCGACGCCTCGACGATGACCCCTCCGCTCAGCTCCGGGCCGTACCGAATGGGGCGGGTCGTGGCCGGGCAGACTGTCGAATATGAACGCGTCGCCGATTATTGGGGCCGCGATCTGGCCGTGAACCGCGGGCTTAATAATTTCGACCGCATCCGTATCGATTTCTATCTCGATCGCCAGGCAGCCTTTGAAGCGTTCAAGAAAGGGGATACGCATTTTCGCGAGGAGTTCACCGCGCGGGTATGGGCGACCGGCTACGATTTTCCGGCGCTGAAGGATGGCAGGGTCCTCAAACGCGAATTTCCCGGCGAGAAAACGCCCTCCATGCAGGCTGCCGCGCTGAACCAGCGCCGCCCTCAGTTCCGCGACGTACGCGTGAGACGGGCAATCGCCTATTGCTTCGACTTCGAATGGACCAAACGGGTGCTGTTTTTCGGTTCTTACGAGCGTTCGCAATCGAACTTCGAGCGATCGGATTACAAGGCCGAGGGCCTGCCCTCATCCCAGGAACTGAAACTCCTGGAGCCGTTTCGAGCCGAGTTGCCGCCGGAGACCTTCGGCGAACCGGTGATGCAACCCGTCTCCGACGGTTCCGGACACGACCGCAAGCTGCTGCGCGAGGCTTCGGGGCTGCTCGCTGAAGCCGGCTGGAAGCGAGCGAGCAATTTCGTCGTCAACGACGAAGGCGAGCGACTGCAGGTGGAAATGCTGGCCGAGGACGAGGGGTTGGTTCGCATTTTCGCGCCGTGGTCCGAGAATATGAAGGCGATCGGGATCGATGCTTCGATCCGGCAGGTCGACTCGACGCAATTCGAAGCGCGGCAGAGCAACTACGATTTCGACTTCAACATGCTCGCATGGTCGATCGGAGCGACGCCTACCGCCGACGGCTTGGAGATCCTCTATGCTTCCCCGATGGCGAAAACGCCGGGGATGCGCAACTATCCGGGTACGGAAAGCAAAGCCATCGACGCGCTGATCGAGGCAGCCGGCAAGGCGCAGAGCCGCATCGAACTCGTCACCGCGCTCAATGCGCTCGATCGGGTCTTGCGCGCGCGGCTAGACTGGATTCCAACATATCATCTGGCGAATCACCGAGCGGCGTTCTGGGACATGTTCGGCTTTCCCGCTCAAAAGCCGGATTACGACTTCCCGGTCGAGACGTCGTGGTGGTTCGACAAAGACAAGGCGGCAAAGATTGGCAAAGGCTGAATTTCTTGCGGGCGTTGGCGCCGCCCCTCACCTGCCTGCCGGCATCCTCTCCCCGTATAGCGACGGGGAGAGGGGTGCCTTCGCCGGGGATTTCGCCAACTACAAACGTCGCAACAAAGGCGCCGAGACTGCGGCCAGCCCCTTTCTCCCCGTCCCTATACGGGGAGAAATGTCCGGCAGGACAATGAGGGGCGGCGCCAATGTTGAAAATTGGTCTGAGGCGATTGGCTTGGGCGCAATGGTCCTCCTCAAGGAAGAAAACATCTGATGGGCGCCTATATACTGCGCCGCATCCTGTTGATGATCCCGACCCTGTTCGGCATCATGGCGGTGTCCTTTGCCGTCATCCAGTTCGCGCCGGGCGGGCCGGTCGAGCAGGTCATCGCCAGGCTGACCAACCAGGGCGGCAGCGATCGCCTCGGCGGCGGCGGGGGTGATGCCGGCGGCGCCAATTTCGATGTCGCCGGTGACGTCGGTTCGAAATACCGCGGCGCGCAAGGGCTCGACCCGGAATTCATCAAGAAGCTGGAGAAGCAGTTCGGTTTCGACAAGCCGCCGCTCGAACGCTTCGGCATGATGTTGTGGAACTATCTCCGCTTCGATTTCGGCGACAGCTATTTCCGCGACATATCGGTGCTCGACCTGATCCTGGAAAAGATGCCGGTGTCGATCTCGATCGGGCTGTGGATCACGCTTTTATCCTACCTGATCTCGATCCCGCTCGGCATCCGCAAGGCGGTCAAGGACGGCTCCACCTTCGATGTCTGGACCAGCGGCGTCGTCATCGTCGGTTACGCCATTCCGGGTTTCCTGTTCGGCATATTGCTGATGGTGCTGTTTGCCGGCGGCTCGTTCTGGGACTGGTTCCCGTTGCGCGGAATCACCTCGGACAATTGGGACCAATTGTCATGGCCGGCGCGGATCGTCGACTATTTCTGGCACATGACCTTGCCGTTGACGGCGCTGGTGCTGTCGGCCTTCGCCACGACGACGCTTTTGACCAAGAATTCCTTCCTCGAGGAAATCCGCAAGCAATATGTGGTCACCGCCCGCGCCAAGGGCCTGTCGGAGCGGCAGGTGCTTTATGGCCACGTCTTCCGCAACGCCATGCTGATCGTCATCGCCGGTTTTCCCGGCGCCTTCATCTCGGCCTTTTTCACCGGGTCGCTGCTGATCGAGAACATCTTTTCGCTCGACGGCCTCGGCCTGCTCGGCTTCAACTCGGTCGTGCAGCGCGACTATCCGGTGGTCTTCGCCAATCTCTACATCTTCTCGCTGCTTGGCCTGTTCGTCGGGCTGCTGTCCGACCTGATCTACACCTGGGTCGATCCGCGCATCGACTTCGAGCGGAGAGACGTCTGATGGCGCAAGCCGCAGCCGAAACGGCGCCGCCTCGGATCGCGCGGCCCTTCCTGTCGCCGCTCAACCAGCGGCGCCTGCAGAACTTCAAGTCCAACCGACGCGGCTACTGGTCGTTGTGGATCTTCCTGTTCCTGTTCGTGCTGTCGCTGGGTTCGGAACTGGTCGCCAACGACAAGCCGATCATCGCCTCCTACAAGGGCGAGATCCTGTTTCCCGTCCTGGTCGCCTATCCCGAGGAGAAGTTCGGCGGCTTCTATGCGGTCACCGACTACCGCGACCCGGTCATCCAGGACGAGATCAATGCCAATGGCTGGATGATCTGGCCGCCGGTGCGCTACTCCTACCAGACCGTCAACAACGCAATTCCAGAGGCAGCACCCACCAAGCCGTCCTGGCTCTACGACAAGAAGACGCGCTGCAACCAGTATCCGAAAGGCGAGGCGGACCCCAATTGCAACGTCGGCAATTGGAACTGGCTGGGCACCGATGACCAGGCCCGCGACGTGCTGGCGCGCGTCATCTACGGCTTCAGGATATCGGTGCTGTTTGGCCTGATCCTGACTGCCGGCTCGGCGCTGATCGGTGTGGCGGCCGGCGCCCTGCAGGGCTATTTCGGCGGCTGGACCGACCTTCTGTTCCAGCGCTTCATCGAGATCTGGTCGGCGATACCGGTGCTGTATCTGCTCCTGATCGTCGCCGCCATCCTGCCGCCCGGCTTCTTCATCCTGCTCGGATTGATGCTGCTGTTTTCGTGGGTGGCACTGGTCGGCGTGGTGCGGGCCGAGTTCCTGCGCGCCCGGAATTTCGAATATGTCAATGCGGCGCGCGCGCTCGGCGTGTCCAACATCACCATCATGTTCCGGCATCTGCTGCCCAACGCCATGGTGGCGACGCTGACCTTCCTGCCGTTCCTGCTCAGCGGCTCGATCTCGACGCTGACCTCGCTCGACTATCTCGGCTTCGGCCTGCCGCCCGGCTCCGCCTCGCTCGGCGAGCTGTTGAAGCAGGCGCAGCGCAACCTCAACGCCCCCTGGCTCGGCATTTCCGGCTTCGTCGTCATCTCGCTGATGCTGTCTCTGCTGGTCTTCGTCGGCGAGGCCACGCGCGACGCCTTCGATCCGCGCAAGACGTTCAGATGAGCGAAACCCCACTGCTCTCGGTCCAAGACCTCAGCGTCGCCTTCACGCAAGGCGGCGACCAGTCGATCGCCGTCGACCATATCTCCTTCGACCTCGCCAAGGGCGAGACGGTGGCGCTGGTCGGCGAATCCGGCTCCGGCAAGTCGGTCACCGCGCTGTCGGTGCTGAAGCTGCTGCCCTATCCGACCGCCAGCCACCCGTCGGGAAAGATCCTGTTCCTCGGCGCCGACCTGCTTGCCGCGGACGAGAGAGACCTGCGCCGCGTGCGCGGCAACAAGATCACCATGATCTTCCAGGAACCGATGACCTCGCTCAACCCGCTGCACACGATCGAGCAGCAGATCGTCGAGGTGCTGAAGCTGCACCAGGGCCTGGGCGATCGCAACGCCAAGGCGCGCACGCTGGAACTTCTGCACGAGGTCGGCATCCGCGAGCCGGAGAAGCGGCTCGACGCTTATCCGCACCAGCTTTCCGGTGGCCAGCGCCAGCGCGTCATGATCGCCATGGCGCTCGCCAACGAGCCTGAACTCTTGATCGCCGACGAGCCGACGACGGCGCTCGACGTCACCGTCCAGGCGCAGATCCTCGAATTGCTGGCCGGCCTGAAAAGCCGCAAGAACATGGCGATGCTGTTCATCACCCACGATCTCGGCATCGTCAGGAAGATCGCCGACCGGGTCTGCGTGATGACCAAGGGCAAGATCGTCGAGACCGGCCCGACCAAGGCGATATTCGCCAATCCGCAGCACGCCTATACGCGGCATCTGCTTGCCGCTGAGCCGAAAGGCAAGCCGCCGGCGGCCAACCAAGCCGCCAAGCCGGTGATGGTCGGCAAGGACGTCAAGGTCTGGTTTCCGATCAAGAAGGGCTTCTTCCGGCGCACCGTCGACAATGTGAAGGCGGTCGACGGCATCGACGTCACCGTCCGGGCCGGTCAGACGCTTGGCGTCGTCGGCGAATCCGGCTCGGGCAAGACGACGCTCGGCCTGGCGCTGGCCAGGATGATCTCGTCGACCGGGACCATCCAGTTCAACGGACGCGGCATCGATCAGCTGTCCTTCAACGAAATGCGGCCGCTGCGGCGCGAGCTGCAGATAGTTTTCCAGGATCCGTTCGGCTCGCTCAGTCCGCGTATGTCGGTCGCCGAGATCATCGAGGAAGGGTTGAAGATCCACGAGCCGAAACTGTCCCCCGATGCGCGTGACGAGCGTGTCGTCGACGTGCTGAAGGAAGTCGGCCTCGATCCGGCGACGCGCAACCGCTATCCGCACGAATTCTCCGGCGGCCAGCGCCAGCGCGTCGCCATCGCGCGCGCCATGGTGCTCAACCCGCGTTTCGTCATGCTGGACGAGCCGACCTCGGCGCTCGACATGAGCGTGCAGGCGCAGGTCGTCGACCTCTTGCGCAGCCTGCAGGCCAAGCACGACCTCGCCTACCTCTTCATCAGCCACGATCTGAGGGTCATCCGCGCGCTCGCCAACGAAGTCATCGTCATGCGCAACGGCAGGATCGTCGAGGCCGGTCCTTCCGAACAGATTTTCAGCAACCCGCGGACCGACTACACAAAGGCGTTGATCTCGGCCGCCTTCAAGATCGAAACGGCGCCGGTCGGCATCGTCAGCGAGTAGATTTTCGCCAGAGATCATGCACAAAATCAAAACGCTGCCGCGCCCTTGCGCGTCGGGACGCGAACGCTGTTGGTAAAAAGGGAAAAACGATCCGCAATGGAAAAAGGCCGCATCCTGCTCGCCCTCACCGGTATTCATCCGCTGCGCTGGCGCGAACTACTGTCGGCGGAGCGCGAAGTGGTGCTCGAGCCGAATGGCGCCGGCGATCCGTCGATCACCTATGCGGTGGTGTGGAAACAGCGGCCGAACCTGTTGTCGTCGCTGCCCAATCTGCGGGCTATCTTCTCGATCGGCGCGGGCGTCGACCACATTTTCGCCGATCCCACCTTGCCCGACGTACCGGTCGTCAAGGTGGTGGCCGACAACCTGACCCAGTACATGACCGAATACGTCGTCTGGCGGGTGCTCGACCACCATCGCCAGGGCATGCTCTACCGCGCCCAGCAGCAGAAGAAGATCTGGCACGAACCGCAGCAGCGGCCGGCCAACGACATCTCGGTCGGCATTATGGGGCTCGGCACGCTTGGCCGCGCGGCGGCATCGGTGCTGTTGTCGCTCGGCTTTCCCGTTAATGGCTGGTCGCGCAGCGATCGGCCGATGCAAGGTGTCTCGACTTACGCGGGCGAGGCCGGCCTGATCCCGTTCCTCAACGCCACCGACATCCTGGTGGTGCTGCTGCCGCTGACGCCACAGACGCACGGCATCATCAACCACGGCGTGCTGAAGGAGCTGCGCAAGCGCAACGGTCTCGGCGGCTCGGTGCTAATCAACGCCGGCCGCGGCAGGTTGCAGAAGGACGCCGACATTTTGCGCGCGCTGGACGACGGCACGCTGAAGGAAGCCAGCCTCGACGTGTTCGAGGTCGAGCCGCTGCCGAAGACCAGCCCGCTATGGAGCCATCCGAAAGTGTTCGTGACGCCGCATGCGGCGGCGACCTCCGATCCGGTCCACCTGGCGCCGATCATGCTGCGCCAGATGAACGCCTTCGAGCGCGGCGAAGCGCTGGAAAATGTCGTGGACCGCGACGCGGGATATTGATTTCCAGAGCACCGCTTTCCGGTCTCAGCCCCAGCCGAGCGGCACGTAGTCGATCTCCATGAACGCCGCGACTTCCGGGATCCAGCGGTCGCGGACGAAGGCGACGTGGTCGGGATGGTCGTTGTAGCCGGAGTAAGCCCGCTGATCGGCGAACTCCATCGAGAAGCCGAAGCGGTAGTCGTTCTTGGGGCTGACCTGCCGCAGCTGCTCGAAATGCGTGACGCCCTTTATCGCCGTGAGGATCCTCTTGGCGTCGGCGAGGAACCTTTTTTCCTCGAGCGAATGCGGCGGGTGTTTCAGCGTGAACACGACGGTGTGACGGATCATTTTCTGCTCCTGCGATGTCGATCCTGCTATGCGCTGTCGGCCCAGGCGCGGATCAGGTTATAGGCGATCGCCCCCTTCGGCGGCGTCACCAGGCCGCCCGGATGCTCCCTGGCCAGCATCGAGAGCACCTCGTCGCGAAAGAACCAGCGGCAATCTTCCAACTCGTTGAGGTCGGGCTGGATATCGTCGTTGAGCGGTTCGCCGAAGCAGCCGATCATCAGCGAATAGGGGAACGGCCAGGGCTGGCTGGCGTGGTAGACGACGCGGCCGAGCCGGATGCCGGCTTCCTCCAGCGTTTCGCGGCGCACCGCCGCCTCGATCGTCTCGCCCGGCTCGATGAAACCGGCGAGCGCCGAATACATGCCGGGCCCGAAATGCCGGCCGCGGCCGAGCAGGCATTTTTCGCGCGTCGCCGTCAGCATGATCGCCACCGGGTCGGTGCGCGGAAAGTGCTCGGTGCCGCAGGCCGGGCAATGCCGCTTGTAACCGCCCGCCCGCATCTCGGCTTCGGTGCCGCATTTGCTGCAGAAGCGATGGCTGGCATGCCAGGCGAGCAGCGCCGCCCCTTGCGCCAGCGCGCCGGCCGCCGCTTCGTCGATCAGCCCCTGCATATAGACCGAGCGATAGTCGATCGCCTTGATCGTCTCGGGAAGCTGCTCGGGCTCGACCCCGGCCGGCACCGCCAGCACCGGACCGCTTTCGGAAAAGCCGAGCAGGACGCCGTTTTCAAGCGATGCTTCGAGCGGCCGGCTTTCGGCCGCGCCGAACCAGGGGTCGAATGCGTCTTGCGCAAGCTTCAGATAGAGCCGGCCGCCACGCATCAGCAAAAGCCGCGCCGAGGGATCGGCGAGTGCCTTTTCGACGGAATCATCGGCGCGGTTTTCGGACTGCCGGTCGATAATGTTGCCGGCGAAGCCGACGAACTGGCTCGGCTCGCGCAAGGGCGCGTCAAACAGGCGAAAGCTCATGCAGACTCGGGAAGGTTCAAGGTGGACACGGGAGAGGCTTATAGCGCTGCCTTGATCTTTTCCGCAAACTTGCGAAGGTCGGAGCGTTGATAGGGCTCGCGCAGGCCGTGCCCCCACACCGGGCCGGGCCAGCCGGGATCGCCTTCCGAGCGCGCAATGACGTGTATATGCAACTGGCGCACGATGTTGCCGAGTGCGCCGGTGTTGATCTTGGTGCAGCCGGTCACGCGCTTGAGCGCCAGCGCCACCATGTTGGTCTCGAAGGTCAGCATCGCCTGGTCCAGCGGCGTCATGTCGTGGATTTCCTCGATGCCCGGCCGCTGCGGCACCAGCAGCAGCCACGGCCAGCGGCGGTCGTTCATGACGCGCAATTCGCACAGGCCGAGCCACATCAGCTGTTCGCTGTCGGCCTCCAGCTGGGCGTCAAGCGTGAATCCGGCCTTGAGGCCCGGCAGCATCGGCGTTTCTCTCACTTTTTGACGTTTTTTGAACTCCATCGACGCTAGAGCGGCTTCCGAAGGGCCGCAAGGGGCCGCAAGCAACATTGGCCGTCGTGGCGCTGATTGTTCGCGAAGAAGTGAGGGCCCGGGCAAAATTGCAGGGTTGGCGCTGCCCCGCCGAGGTCGACAATTTTGACCCCAGCCACATTTTGTTCTTGCTTTGTGCCGGCAGCTATGCTACTAATCTCGCTATGGTGATTATTCGCCCCAACGACCCGCCCGCCGAGGCGGGTTTTTGGTTTCAGCTGTCGCCGTCGCTCACGACCCCCATCATCCGCGCTTGCATTTCATCGCCGGATTGCCGATATGGAGGCTGGGAGGTTGGTGGTGGACGGTCCACTCGCCAACCGGGTCAGGTCCGGAAGGAAGCAGCCCTAACGAGCCCGGAACGGGTCATTGTTCCAGCCTCCCACCTCCTCGCCTTTTGCTCGACATTGACGGCGCCAAGCCGTGCGGGCGAAACTATGCGCAGGAATCGGCCGCCTCCAGTGGCAGCCCTTGGAGCTTAACGGGCGAATGAGCGAAGCCGGAAACGAGGCCGGGAAATTGGACAAGCCTGCCGCCTATCGGGTGCTAGCGCGCAAATACCGGCCGTCGAATTTCTCCGAGCTGATCGGCCAGGAGCCGATGGTCCGCACGTTGACCAATGCCTTTGCCACCGGCCGCATCGCCCAGGCCTGGATGCTGACCGGCGTGCGCGGCGTCGGCAAGACGACGACCGCGCGCATACTCGCGCGGGCCCTCAACTACAAGACCGCCACCGTCGACCAGCCGTCCGTCGACCTTGCCGTGCTCGGCGAGCATTGCCAGGCGATCATGGAAGGCCGGCATGTCGACGTCATCGAGATGGACGCCGCCTCGCATACCGGCATCGACGACATCAGGGACATCATCGAGCGCGTGCGCTACGCCCCGGTGTCGGCGCGCTACAAGGTCTACATCATCGACGAAGTGCACATGCTTTCCAACCAGGCCTTCAACGGCTTGCTGAAGACGCTGGAAGAGCCGCCGCCGCACGTCAAGTTCATCTTCGCCACCACCGAAATCCGCAAGGTGCCGATCACCGTCCTGTCGCGCTGCCAGCGTTTCGATCTCAGGCGCATCGATGCGGCGATGATCAAGGCCGACCTTGCCAGGATAGCCGGTCTGGAGGGCATCGAAGTCGAAGACGATGCGCTGGCGATGATCGCGCGCGCCGCCGAAGGCTCGATGCGCGATGCGCAGTCGATCCTCGACCAGGCGATCGCCCATGGCGGCGGCGCGGTCAGCGCCGAAGCGGTGCGTGCCATGCTCGGCCTCGCCGACCGTGCCCGCATCGTCGACCTGTTCGAACATGTCATGAAGGGCGACGTCGCCGCCGCGCTTGCCGAATTCCGTGCCCAGTACGATACCGGCGCCGATCCTGCCGCGGTGCTGACCGACCTTGCCGAGTTCAACCATCTGGTCACCCGTCTGCGTTTCGTGCCGGCTGCCATCGACGACGCCTCGCTGTCCGAGGACGAGCGCCGGCGCGGCGCCGATTTCGCCAGCACGCTGTCGGTCAAGGTGCTGTCGCGGACATGGCAGATGCTCTTGAAAGGCATTCCCGAGGTGCAGACCTCCAACCGCCCGGTCAGCGCCGCCGAGATGGTGCTGATCCGGCTGGCCCATGCCGCCGACCTGCCGACGCTGGACGAGGCGCTGAAATCGCTGGAGAACGGCGTGTCGCTGCCCGGCGCCGCGCCGCGCGCGAATGGCACGCCGGCAAGCCCCGGCCCCGCAAACCATACGCCTGCAAGCGGTGGTGCCGGCGCCGTGGCGCAGACGCGGATGCCGACGGCCAATGGCGGCGCGCAGACGATGCGCCTGGTCGACGCCGAGCCCATGCCGACCAATTTCGTTGCTCCGCCGGAGCCGGTGGTCGAGGCGCCGCCGGTGCCGGTGAAATCGCTGGCCGACATTGTCGCCCTTGCCGACGCCCAGCGCGACATGGCCTTCAAGGTGCTGGTGAAGCGTTGCGTGCGCCTGGTGCGCATCGAGCCCGGCCGTATCGACGTCAGCCTGACCGACGATGCGCCGAAGATGCTGCTCAATGATTTGACCGCCAAGCTGCGCGCCTGGACGGGCCGCAACTGGCTGGTATCGCTGTCGAAGGAGGAGGGCGGCCAGACCTTGGCCGAGATGGAATCGACAAAGCGCGAAAACGCCTTCCTCGATGCCAAGAGCGACCCGACGGTCGCCGCCATCCTGGCGCGCTTTCCCGGCGCCAGGATCATCGACGTACGCATTCCCGACGCGCCGGAAGCCGATGCGGCCGAGGCCGAAGTGCCGGTCGAGCCGCCGGTCGACGACGACGAAACCTGAAACAACCAGCACCAACTGCAAAGGACAGTGCGATGAAAGATCTTCTCGGCCTGATGGGCAAGGCAAAGGAAATGCAGGCCAAGTTCCAGGCCATGCAGGATGAGATCGCCATGCTGGAAGCCACCGGGCAGGCCGGCGGCGGCCTGGTCAGCGTGACGCTGACCGGCAAATTCGAGATGAAGTCGCTGAAGATCGACCCGTCGCTGTTCAAGGAGGACGAGGTCGAGATTCTCGAGGACCTGCTCCTCGCTGCCCACAACGACGCCAGGACCAAGGTCGAGCAGACCATGCAGGAGAAGACCAAGGCGCTGACCGCGGGACTACCGATTCCGCCGGGAATGAAGCTGCCGTTCTAGAAACGCTAACAGCCCCCATAACCGAGGAGCCGCCCGCTGGGCCCATTCTACGAGCGTCGCAGCTTCCGCTGAATACCCTTAGGCCAGTCTTGTTCCACCAACTCCCGCCCGCCAGCTGTGTCTATTGGGCAACGCCCCACACTTAATAACGCTTTAGCCATCTTTTTGCCTGAAAGTGTCTCATTCTTGCCGCAACCAGGGGCGGGCTGGCAGCAGAATGAGGGGACGCCTGTTGATCTCTACCCGATGGAAGACGCCGTTGCGGCTCGGCGTCGTTATCTCGCCGCTGTTTTTGGCCGCTTGCAGTCAGACCGCCTCGCACGGTATGTCCAGCCTGACCGATGCCATTACGCCGGGTTTCCTGAGCTCGCGCTCCTACAATTCCACGCCCAAGGAGAAGGAATGCCTGGAGCGGGCGATGTTCTTCGAGTCCAACCGGTCGAGCCGTGACGGCATGATTGCGGTCGGCACGGTGGTGATGAACCGGCTGCGGTCCGGCAAGCACGGCAGCACCATCTGCGAAGTGGTTGGCGAGCGCGGGCAGTTCGCGCCGGGCGTAATGACCAGACCGATGAATTCGAAGGCGATGCCCGATGTCGAGGAAGCCGCCGAGGCGGTGCTCAAGGGCGAGCGCAAAGCCAAGCTGAAGAACACCATGTATTTCCACACCGCCGGCCTGCGTTTCCCCTACAACAACATGCACTACACCATGGTCGCCGGCGGCAATGCCTTTTATGAAAAGCGCGGCCGCAACTGGCAGCCGCTGCCGGACGAACCGGTGGTCGCCGTGGCCCAGGCCAAGCCGCAAGCGCCTGCCGCTCAGGCCATACTTGTCGCCTCGGCGGAGCCGGCACGCGAGGCCAAGCCGACATTTGCCAAGGCAACCTATGTGACCGCCGCTGCATCGCAGCCGGCAAAGCAGACCAGGGTGACTGCCGGAATGGCGACCTCGGAGAGGGCGACGGCGGAGAAGCCGATGCTTGTGGCGCTGCAGGAACCAATGCAGGAGCCGGATGCGGCCCGTTTTGGCGGGACCGTGAGCGCCCGGCCTGTCACCTCCTTCCAGGCCGCGCCGGCGGAACCGACAATGTCGTTCGAGGCGACACCCGAGAACACCGACGCGATCGGCGCTATGATCGCCGGCCAGACCCGGCCGCTGGAAGAAAACTGAGGCGGTCGATTGTTGAGGGCGCCGCCGCCCCTCATCTGGCTGCCGCCATCTTCTCCCCGTATAGTGACCTATCGGATTCACACATTTTGCAGATTGAGTTTGGTTCCGTACTTGATGGCGTGGAATTCGGCGAGGCCGATGCGCA